>JALWSW010000220.1 GCA_027080125.1 Campylobacterales bacterium
TTTATAAACAATGTTGGCGTGCCAGACACATTCACAGCTTTCCCTTCGCTTATATCTTTTGCTATAATATCTTTTACCTGTTTCGAGTCTATAAGTTTTTCAATCTTATTTTTATATTTTTCAAGTTTGTTGTCTTTTAAGATTCTTTCGATTATCTCCTTATTGCTGCCTGAAAATCTGTTTCTGGTCAGATAATCGTTTATCTTTTTACCTGTTGCAATGCGAACCGCCTCAGCGATTTTGGCAAGCTCCATTGCATGTTTATGAAACGGAAGCGGATAATTTTTTTCATATATTGCTACGTCATATTTTTTTGGCAGGGTGGTAAGATAAGGCCATAGACGCTTGCAGAAGGGGCATTCAAAATCGCTAAAAAGTACGACTTTTATTTTTGCTCCTTTTTTGCCAAGCACCCTGTTATACGGACCAAAGCTGAATTTTTTCATATCGGTCTTGTTGAGCATCACCGCCTTTTGCTTAAGAAGATTGATTCCGGTTGCCTGATCAATCAGAGCGGGAATAATCAGCTTTCCATTTACAAGATAGACGCTTTTTCTGCCTCGTATATCAATGACGACTTCTCTAAAGCCTTCAAGTTTGAACGGTTTTTCGCTGATAAGCTTTACTTTGACGGGAAGCCCTCTTTTGGTGAAAAGAGACTGAAGTTTGTTTACGAACCCGTTTGCTATCTTGCTGGAAGCATAACCGGAGCTTGCCGGCAGCCACAACAATGTCACAACAACAAACAATGCTGCGATTTTTGATTTACCCATAATTCCTCCAAACGATTTGATATGTCTAATCCTAAATGCTATTATGAAATTGTCAAATAAAAAGGAGGAGTAAAAAGTGAAATCAGGACCGGAGAGGGTTGCGGATTCATTTGAAAAACTTGGTATAAAGAGTGAGATAGTTTGCTTCGAGCAGAGCGCCAGAACGGCGATTGCTGCCGCTAAAGCCGTCGGTTGCGAACTGTCTCAGATTGCCAAAACGATTGTTTTTAAAACAAGTGACCAGTTGCCTGTTCTGGTTGTTGCATCAGGGGCAAACCGAATAGACAAAGCTTTGATATCAGATGCCTATGGAGCCAAATTGAAGATCTCCTCTCCTGAATTTGCAAAACAGACTACAGGATTTAATATCGGAGAGGTTACCCCATTCGGACTCGTATCGGAGATGCCGGTTTTGGTGGATGAATCGCTTTTCAGATTTAATCGAATCTGGATTTCATCAGGAAGCGAGAATTCGCTTGCCCGGATAAAACCGGACGATCTGCTCAAACTTCCTATGGCAAGAAAAGTATCGGTAACAAAATAATATTGAAATCAGTTTACGGCAGCCTCGTATTCGCTTGCAAGCGTTTTTATAAGCTCTTTTACCGACATTATTCTATCGACTCTCCAAGCGTTTGCTCCTGCAAACACATAGCCGTTTTTTAGAAATCCCTTTTGAGCGTTGTATAATGCGGATGCGATGCAGTAAAGCGGTTTGCCGTCGCACGGTTTAAGACACTGCCATACGCATTTGTAAGGTTTTTTAAGTCCTTTTTCAACATCTTCGATGAAGCTGTTTCGTATGGCTCTGCCGGGCATTCCCACCGGAGATTGGATTATTGTTATATCTTCTTTTTTACATCTCACAAACGCTTCCTTGAACGCATCAGAGGCATCACACTCGTATGTTGCGGCAAACCGTGTTGCCATCTGAACACCTGAGGCGCCCATTTTGAGATATTTTGCAATGTCGGCTCCGGTATAGATGCCGCCTGCCGGTATAACCGGTATCGATTTGTTAAATTTTTTTTCAAATGATTTCACTATCGAAATAATCTCTGGCAGGATTTTCTCAAGCTGAAAATTTTCATCATCAATCTGCTCTCTTTTAAAACCCAAATGTCCGCCGGCAAGCGGTCCTTCGACGACAACCGCATCAGGAAGCCTGTCGTGATGGCTTATCCAATATCGGAAAATGAGATTTGTTGCCCTTGCTGAGGATACTATCGGAACAAATTTTGTTTTGGCATTTTTTAGTATCTCTTTGGGTGCAGGATTGAGCGGAAGCCCGGCGCCTGAGATAATAATGTCAGCGCCGTTCTCAACGCTTGTTTTTACAAGATCATCAAAATCAGACATAGCCACCATTATATTTACACCGATAATGCCGCTGGTTGCGGCTTTTGCTTTTTTGAGTTCTTTTGCAAGCGCCCGCAGATTTGCCTCTTTCGGATTTTTATTGAAGTCCGGCTCAAGAAACCCGATTTCAGCAGCTGATATTACACCTACTGCGCCTTCATTAGCAACAGCGGCGGCAAGTCCGGAAAGTGAAATACCAACACCCATACCGCCCTGGATAATCGGTATCTTTGCGACAATATCTCCTATTCTAAGATTTGGCAACATCTCTCTATTTGTTAATTGCAAATTCCATAAATCATTGTACATGCAATACTATACAAAATTGTCAGATTATCAATAGTTTGACAATAAAAAAATATTAAGGTTTATGATTGACAATAATTTCAAGGGCTTTATAATCTCTACTTAATAGGTAGAGATTATAAAATTCCATGAGGTGGCAATATGGACGGACTAAAAGGATGCAGGAAAGACTTTCCGATTCTATCTGAGAAAATAGACGGAATGAATCCGATTTATTTTGACAATGCATGTATGACATTGAAGCCTGAGGCAGTTTTGAATGAAATCTGCGACTATTATCATCATTATCCTGCTTGCGGAGGCAGAAGCAGCCACAAATTTGGAAAGATTGTTGATAAAAAAATTAATGAATCAAGAGATGCAATTGCAAGTTTGATAAACGGGAATCACGATGAAATAGTTTTCACAAAAAACTGTAGCGAGGCGCTAAATCTTCTTGCCAGATCGATAAAATTTAGCAATGATTCGATTGTTCTGACTACAGATAAGGAGCATAACTCTAATTTTATCATCTGGCGCGTATTGCAGCAGGAGAAGGTGATCAAAAAACATATCTACACTGCTGCTGATAAAGTTTTGGAAACAATCGAGAGGCTTCATAAGCATGGGGAAAAACTTTCGGTTGTGAGTTTATGTTGGGTATCGAACCTTGATGGAACATTTATTAGTGAGGAGGAGATTATTGCTATAAATAAAGGTTTGAAACAGTTTTTTCCTGATGCGCTTTTAATTCTTGATGCAGCTCAGGCTGTTATGCACAAGAGAGTTGATGTCAAAAGGCTTTCGGCAGATTTTCTGGCATTTTCTATCCATAAAATGATGGGTCCTACCGGGTTGGGTGTCTTATGGGGCAAAAAGGACAAACTTGAAAAACTTTCCCCTTTTATGACCGGTGGAGGCACGGTTGAAAGATTGGATAGCGGCAATATGCCTGTCTATCTTGATATTCCGGAGCGATTTGAAGCCGGTCTTCAACATTATGCAGGAATTTGCGGAGCGACAGCAGCGGCAAAATATATTGCAGAACTTGACCCGACCGAAATTTCGCTTTATGAATGTATGCTTAACAAATATGCCACCGAAAAGATTAAGGCTTTTGATTGCATTGAAATTCTTGGTCCTGAAGACGCTGAAAAACGTTCGGGAATATTGACCTTTTATTTTAGAAAACCGGCAACAAAACATAGTGATAATGAGCCTGATATCGATCAGAAACTTAGCGACAGGGCAAACATCATGATAAGAAAAGGGAAGTTTTGCGTTTATTCCTGGTGCTCTATTCATCGGAACGGTTTTTTCAAGATAATGCCCGGATTTGATCCTGTATTCTATCGTGCGTCATTTGCGGCATACAACACAAAAGATGAGATTGACCGATTTATAGAGGAGATGGCTCGCATTGTTGATGAGCTATCCGATCTGCCCGATTTTCCAAAATAATCCGAAATGAGTGATAAAAGAATAAAAGAGTATTTTCAGAATCTTTTTAGCGGCAAGAATAAAAATATGGGCGTTTTGGAAAATGCCAATCTTGTTGTTGAGGGCAGGATGTGCGCTGATAATCGCGATATGCTGTCTCTTTACGGGGTGATTGAAGAGGGCAGAGTTGTTGCCTTAAGCTATGTCTGTCGTTCATGCGATCCGTATATGTTTGTGGCTGCTGATATATTGTGCAGACTTTCCGCAGGCAAAAGCCGCAAAGATATTGACAAATTAGATAAGATAATGTATGAAGAAATACTTAAGGGGTCATCGGAGATAGGGTATGATCATTTTGTTTTAGCAAGAAGGCTGCTTTCCAGGAGTATGCGGAAGTTTGAACGGTCTTAAATTAAATACTTGATTTTTGTAATTGAGGTGTTAGAATCTCTGAAGTTTTTGAAAAAGAAGGAGGAATTTTTTGGCTCATCATAAATCTACGATAAAAAGGATTAGGCAGAATAAAAAGAGATATGAAAGAAACAGGTTTTATCGCACCAGATTGAAAAACAGCATAAAGGCTGTCAGAGAGGCGCTAAAAAATGAAAATATTGAATATTCGGCCGCGGAAGAGCTTCTCAGAAAGGCTGTATCTACTATAAACCATATTGGCTCAAAAGGGGTTATTCCCAAAAAAAGAGCAAGCAGAATTACAAGCAGACTTACATTGCTGGTAAACAGGTCGGTATCTAAAAAGAGCGCGGAATAGGTGAAGGAGGAGAAGTGCAAAGCACATTAGCTAAGAAAAATGAGATAAGCAGAAATTGGTATGTTGTTGATGCAAAAGATAAGGTTTTGGGAAGGCTTGCATCTGAGATTGCTGTTATCTTAATGGGAAAAAACAAACCCAGCTATACGCCTTTTGTGGATACGGGCGATTTTGTTGTCGTCGTAAACGCAGAAAAGGTTGTTTTAACCGGTAAAAAACTGGAAAATAAACTTTACAGACATTATTCGGGATATATGGGCGGACTGAAGGAGACCGCCGCCAAAAGAATGCTTGAGAAGAAGCCGGAATATCTTATATGGCATGCGGTAAAAGGGATGCTTCCTAAAAACAGGCTTGCAAGACGTCTGATAACCAAATTAAAGATATATAAAGGGCAATCACATCCTCACATTGCCCAAAAGCCCAAACCATTAGAGATAGGGGGCAGAAAGTAATGGAAAACAAACGTTTTTATGGCACCGGGCGGAGAAAGACTGCAAGCGCAAGGGTATGGATAAGTCTTGGCAAAGGGAAAACCGAGATCAATAAAAAGAGTATCGAGGATTATTTTGAAGGATATTCCGATTACATAAAAACCGTCAAAGAGCCGTTTTCAGCTGTCAATGCAGAGGCAAAGTTCGATATAAAAGCTACTGTAAAGGGAAGTGGCAAGGCTGCTCAGGCGGAGGCACTTAGACATGGAATTTCCAAGGCTCTTTTGCTTTTTGATCAGACATATAGGCAGGCGCTTAAAAGAAGAGGTTTTCTGACAAGAGATCCTCGTGCAAAAGAGCGCAAAAAATATGGTAAGAAAGGGGCAAGAGCATCGTTCCAGTGGTCTAAGCGATAGGCAATGTTGAAGGTTGGGATCTGTGGTGCTTCGGGCTTCACGGGTGCTATGCTTCTGCGGGTTTTATATAAACATAAATCGGTTTCGATCTCATATCTTGGTTCCAACAGCTATACCGGTTCCAGTGTCAATGCATTGCTAAATGCAAATTATAAAAATATTCCTATATATTTTGAATCGATAGATGCTGATTGTATAAACAGGTCGTGTGATCTGGTGTTTCTTGCCATGCCTCATACCAAATCTCATCCGTTACTAAAGGATATAACGATACCGGCGATAGATTTATCCGCGGATTTCAGATTCAATAATGCTCAAACCTATCAAAAATGGTATGGAACCGTTCATAGTTGTCCTGATAAGATTGAGTCCAGAGTTTACGGGTTGCCCGAGCTTTTCAGGGAAAAGATAACCGGTTCTAAACTTATTGCAAATCCCGGTTGTTATGCAACAAGTGTGATCTTAGGAATCTATCCATTTATTCGTAAAGGCTTATGTTCATCTGTAATTGCCGATTCGGCATCCGGAGTTTCAGGTGCCGGAAAGGCGCTTAAGACCGAACTGCTTTTTTATCGGGTTGATGAAAACTACAAGGCGTATAATGTTGCTTCTCACAGACATCAGCCGGAGATGGAAGCGGCTATAGAAGAAAGGTTGGGGCAAAAGGTCAGCATATCATTTGTTCCTCATCTGCTTCCTATTCAAAGAGGTATCCTTTCTACGATCTATCTTGACAATCCGAATAAGATTAACAAAGATGATGCAACTCAAATTTTGCACGAACAGTATAAAAACGAGCCGTTTGTAAAGCTCGGGGATAACCCGCCGCAAATATCTGATGTTGTCGGAACGAACAACAGTCAAATCTATGTCACAGTTGATAAGCACAATGGCAAAATTATTGTTATTTCGGCGATAGACAATCTGCTGAAGGGCGCGGCTAGTCAAGCTGTCCAAAATATGAATATTGCTTACGGTTTTGATGAGACCGAAGCGATAAACGGATGGCTTGGATGAAAGATGGTTGGATATACAGAAGCGGAATAGCGTCATCGGTTTATAGTTGCGGTCTTAAAAAAACGGGGCAATACGACCTTGCTCTCCTTCGGTTTCCAAAACCTGCATGCTGGACAGGATGCTTTACACAGAACAGATGCGCAGCGGCTCCGATAATTTATGCAAAATCGCTTCTTAAACAGGGAAAAGACGTAAGATTGCTGTTAATCAACAGCGGGAATGCAAATGCTGCAACCGGAAGAGAAGGTTTGGATGATATAAAATTCTTGACAAAAAGGATTGAGGCATTAAGCGGTATAGATTCTGAAGAGATCATCGTTTCATCTACCGGTGTTATCGGAGAACCGTTGCCGAAAGAGAGAATATCAGCGGCACTTCCTGAACTTCTGCAAAGAAGCAGCGGTTTTGAGGATTCTGTTGCCGATGCTATTATGACAACTGACACCAAAAGAAAAATAAGTGAACTCTCATTTTATAGCCATGGGCAGCTTTTTCATATCTGGGCAATGGCAAAAGGATCGGGTATGATTTTTCCTCATCTTGCAACGATGCTTGTTTTCATTATAACCGATTTTCCACTATCTGAGTGGAAAGGGAATTTGCTTAAAGATGTCGTAGATGAATCGTTCAACAAGATTACCGTGGATGGGGATATGTCAACAAACGATTCGGTCTTCCTGTTTTCCATAGGTGAAAATGCCAAGGCGAATAAAACCGATTTCAAAGACGCATTGATGAGTGTAGCAAAGGAGCTCTCTGAAAAAATTGTGGAAGACGGAGAAGGTGCGCATAAGATAGTAAATGTTGTTGTGAAGAACGCATCTGGTGTTGAGGATGCCAAAAAAGCAGCCTCAAAAATTGCAAATTCGGAGCTTGTAAAAACCGCTATATATGGCGAGGACCCAAACTGGGGAAGGGTGTATGCCGCCCTTGGCGCCTCCGGCGCATCCTTTGATCCGCTTAAAGTGTCGATATCTTTTGACGATAAGCCGGCATGCCGAAACGGGAAAAAGGCAAAAGATTACAGCGAAGAGGCACTTTCAAAAATCATGAAACATAATCGCTTTAGTATAATTATTGACCTTAATGCCGGAGATGCATCATACAATATTTTTACCACAGACTTAAGTTATGAATATATAAAAATCAATGCCAGCTACAGGAGTTGATTGGTCAACCGTAGTAGCCAGAATCAAAGATTCTGTAGATATCGTTGATATAATTTCCGAGTATGTTCCTTTAAGGAAAAGAGGGAATAATTTTATCGGTTTGTGTCCTTTTCACCAGGAAAAAACCGGATCATTCAGCGTAAATCAGGACAAACAGTTTTTTCACTGTTTTGGTTGTGGGGTATCAGGAGATGTAATAGAGTTTATCAAAAAGCGAGAAGGAATTGATTTTAAGGATGCTCTTGCAAAATTAGCCTACAGGGCTGGAATTGTACTTCCGGAGCCAAAAGCAAGTTTTATTGGAATAATTGCGAAGATAAATGCCGAAGCAACCGAATTTTTCAGAAAGTCTTTGAAGCGGAACGATGCGGCTCTTATCTATCTGAAAAAAAGAGGGTTAGACGAAAAAAGTATAGATGAGTTTGAGATTGGTTATGCAACCGATATTTGGAATGATCTGACTCAAATACTTCTGAAAAAATACAGCAGGGAGGCTCTGGTAAAATCGGGTATATCCGTATTGGGACAAGGAAAGCTCTACGACCGGTTCCGTTCCAGAATTATGATACCTATAAGAAATGGGAAAATGATTGTCGGGTTTGGCGGAAGAGCGATGGAGGATGGCAATTTTGCAAAATATCTTAATACCTCGAAAACCGAAGCATTTAATAAAGGCAGAATTCTGTTTGGATTTGATAAAGCAAAAAGTGCAATCTCAAAAGCGGGCTTTGCTGTTGTTTGCGAGGGTTATTTTGATATGATAGCACTCTATGAGAGCGGAATAAGCAACTCGGTTGCTACATTGGGAACGGCATTGACCGAATTTCACATAGGAAAAATAAAAAGAATTACCAATAAGATATATTTTTGCTACGACACTGACAAGGCTGGTATTGCGGCAATGACAAAGCTTATACCGCTTTTGATTAAGAATGAGATTATCGGCAGGATTGTCAAACTTACCCCGGGAGATGATCCGGATAGCTTTGTAAGAAGATATGGCAAAGATGCGTTTCTAAAAAAGATAGCGCAAGCCGAGGATGCATTCGACTTTTGGATTAAGTCACAGTCAGGCAAAGCAAGCACAATTTCGGAAAGAAGTATGATATGGAAGAAAATAGTTCCTGTTATTGATAATATTGATGATATAGCAATAAGAGAGATGTTTTTGGATAGAGCGGGGCAACTGATAGGTGTTCCCTATAGCAAAACCTATTGTGTTAAAAAAGATCTTGAAGAAAAAAGGGATATTACCAAATTTGACAGAGCCGGAAAAATCATTCTGAAGCTTATTCTCTCAGACAGATCGCTGTTGGATAAGATTGATAGCGGAATTATTTCATTTTTTCCTCCAAGAATAAACAGAATTGTTGATATTCTGATGAAAAACAGAGAAAGCGGGTTATCCGATATAATCTCTGCACTTGGGAAGGATGATTCAGATGCATTCTACAAGATTATCACCGAACCTGAGATAGCAATAGAGAAGGAAAAAAAAGAAGCCCTTTTCCGTGAGTGCATAACATATTACAAAATAATGAAAAAGAAAAAGGAACGCACCGCATTGATAAAACAGATAAAATCAGCTTCCGATCAGGGAAGACGTGTTGATGATTTGCTTAGAAAACAGCAAAGTATTATAAAAGATACATAGCGTAAGGTTTACAATATATACTCTCTTAAATCTTTGCTTTTCATCAGTGGTGAAAGCTGACTTTCCACAAACGCAGCGTCTATCTTGATTGTTTGTCCGCTCATTTGAGGAGCATGGAATGAAAGCTCTTCGAGAAGCTTTTCAAGAAGCGTATAGAGTCGTCTTGCTCCTATATTTTCCGAGCTTTGGTTGAGTTCCACCGCAATATCGGCAAGCATATCAATTGCCTCATCTGAAAATGAAATATCCACATTTTCAGTTTTCATAAGCGCGATATACTGCTTTATAAGTGCGTTTTTTGGCAATGTCAGAATTTTTTTAAATGCCTCTTTGTCGAGTGCATTAAGCTCTACCCTGATAGGAAATCGACCCTGTAGCTCGGGTATCATATCTGATGGTTTTGCCAGATGAAACGCTCCTGCTGAGATAAACAGGATATGATCTGTCTTTACAATTCCATATTTTGTTGATACATCCGTTCCCTCAACGATTGGAAGCAGATCTCTCTGTACGCCTTCACGTGATACATCAGGTGCCCTGTTTTTTGAATCACTGATTATTTTGTCTATCTCATCTATAAAAACGATACCGGATTCCTCAACAAGCTCTCTTGCCTTTCTACTGATTTTTTCTCTGTCAAGCATTTTCGAGATCTCCTCGTCAGTTAAAATCTCAATTGCCTCTTTAACACTTACCTTTCGATATGAATTGCGTTTTGATGGAATAAGATTGTTCAGCATATCCTGAATATTGTTTGATAATTCTTCTATATTGCCTCCAAATACTCCCATTGCCGCAGGCGGAAAAGGAGAAGCCGGAGTGCTGAGCTCTACAGTGGCATTGTCAAGTTTTCCCTCTTTGAGCAGTTTTGCCATTTTTTCCTTTGATTTGGCGCGTTCAGGTTCCTCCTTTTCAGAGGAAGGAATAAGCAGCGACAGCACTCTTTTTATTGCCATTTTTCTTGCTTTTGGCTTGACTTTTTCCGCTTCCGATTTTCTGACCATATTTACTGCCGTTGAGGTCAGATCACGTATCATAGATTCCACGTCACGTCCTACGTAACCTACCTCGGTATACTTGGATGCTTCCACTTTGATAAACGGGGCATGGGCTAATTTTGCCAATCTTCTTGCAATTTCGGTCTTTCCTACCCCTGTAGGACCTATCATAAGAATATTTTTTGGTAATATCTCCTCAGCTATCTCTTTTGGCAACTGCTGGCGGCGCCATCTTGTTCTCAATGCGACCGCTACCGCTTTTTTTGCCTCTTCCTGACCTATTATGTAGTTATCGAGTTCTTTTACAATCTCTTTCGGTGTAAGATTCATTTGACTGTCCTTAAAGCGTATCTATTGAAAAATGATCGTCCGTATAGATGCAAATTGATGATGCTATCTGCAGCGCTTCCTTTACAATTTCGGTTGC
>JALWSW010000221.1 GCA_027080125.1 Campylobacterales bacterium
TCCCTGGTTCAAATTCCGAAATCACGGCGCCATTTTCGACAATTTTTTCATAAAGTCTTCTGTTTTCTGGAGGATATACAATATCAACCCCGTTTCCCAGAACCGCAACTGTTTTGCCACCGGCATTAATTGCAGCTCTATGAGCGGCGCTGTCTATGCCTTTTGCCATTCCGCTTGCTATCACTATACCTTTTGAGCTAAGAAAACCGGAAACCTGAGTGGCTACCTTTATGCCGTAGCTTGTTGCCATACGACTTCCTACGATGCTTGCATAAACCCCTGAAGGCAATCTGCCTTTGCAATATAAAAGTAGCGGCGGATCAGAAATCTGTCTTAGAAGTTTCGGATAATCTTCCGAAAAATATGAAATTGTGTAAATTCCCCGTTTTTTCCACTGTTTAAGCAACCGTTCAGCCTCAACAAGCCGTTCCTTCCTAAAACCGATTTTGCCGGCATTATCCTCAATAAATTCCGCTAAATTGGAACCAAGTGACGATATATTGCCAAAACCCGACATTAAAGCTACAAGTTTTCCCGGATTTTTTCGCAGCGACACCAGATAGATAAGCTCTTTTGATAGCTCTGTTTCTTTAATCATACTGATTTGTAAGTATAATACGGTTTATGAAAAATCAAGAGAAAGCAGATATCGAATCGTTAAGGCAGGCAAGAGAGCATTTCTTCGGGCTTTGCTCAGGTAAACTCGGTTGGTTTGCGCTGAAGAGCTATTCGAATGCAATCGAAAAACAGCTTGTAGCCGTTTTTGAGCGGATGAATAAAGGAAAAGCATACTGTTTTGTGGCTGTAGGAGGGTTCGGCAGAGCTGAGCTTTGCTACGGATCAGATATTGACTTTATGATTCTTGCAAATCGCTTTTCAAAGAAGGAAGCTTACCAGATAAACAACAGGCTTTCTGATCTGCTCTGGAGGGCGGGTTTTTCAGTTGGAAACAGCGTGCGCACGATTTCCGAATGCATCGGGGAATCCAAAGATATAACCGTAAGAGTCAGTCTTATCGATTCGCGTTTTTTGGCTGGAGACAGGAAGCTGTATGATAAATATTCGAAGAAGGTCTTAAAATATATAACTTGTCACAACAAAGAAAATCTGCTGAAAGAATTGGTCTATGAGGTAAAAAGGCGCAGGATAAAATATCCTGATAACTTTATCAGCGAGCCTGATCTGAAAGAAGGAGTTGGAACTCAGCGTGATTACAATACAATCTGCTGGATAGATAAGATAGTCCCCCTAAAAACGCTGCTGAGAAATTGGGATTATGAAAACCTGTATAGCAGACTGGAAGAAGCCGCCGATTTTATTTTCAGACTCAGAAATGCCGTTAATATGCGAACCCCAAAAGATAACTGTCTGCGTTTTGAGTTGCAGGAGGAGATTGCCGAGCAGTTCGGATATTTTCAAGAGGATGCCTGCATAGAGCTTATGAGGCAATTTTTTCGCCGCAGTCTGTTTTTGGAGGAGATTCTTGATATACTTGCAAAAGCTATAGAAGGATGTAAAAACAGAAAACAGATAAACGATTGTTTTTATATCTGCGGAAACCGTCTTGAAATTGATGAGGGCAAAACGGAATCTCTTTCAAAAATCGATTCGGATGCGGTGATATTCTGGTTTTTGGTGAAATATCAGCTTGATATGGGAGCAAAACTCAAACAGTTTCTTATGAATACAGATAATACTCGGCAGCCTTCAAGCCCTGCCATATCACTTTTTGCAAAAACGCTCTCACTTAAAAAGCCGGTTTCAAGGCAGCTTATGGCAATAAACAGGCTTGGAATCCTATCAAGATATATTCCGGAGTTTGAAAGGATAAAGTTTCTCATGCCTCATCTTCTTTTTCACGAATATAGCGTGGATGTTCATTCGATCGGGGCTGTCGGGAAAATGGATGAGATAATGAAAAAGAACGAAGGCAAGAGACTTTTTGGAACGCTTTCCTCCATAATCGGCAGCTTGGATAAAAACGGGATGCTTGCAATGAGATTGACTTTGCTTTTGCATGATATCGGAAAATATGATTCGCTTACAACCGGACACAGTGAGCGCGGGGCGAGAATGTTTGAGGCTATTGCAAAAAGATTCGGTCTTTCTTCAGAACTTTCCAAACTTGGAGCAAAGGCAATAGAGCATCATCTCCTAATGAACAAAATTATCAGAAAACGCGATATTTCAGATCCGCTTACGATAAAGGAGTTCGCAGAGCGGATACAGGATAAGATTGCACTAAAATGGTTGCTTCTTCTGACCTATGCAGATATGTCATCGGTAAACAGCAGTTTGTGGAATGAGTGGTATGAGATTCTGGCTGATCAATTATATACCGTTACTGTTGAGTTTTTTGAGAAAAGAGACTGGACAAGCATACGTTCAATTGAAAACAGAAAAAAATTTCTTTCTCTTTATGGCGATAAAATGCCGTATCTGGCTAATTTCAGCGACCGGTTTTTTAATGATATCACCGAAGATGAACTCAAATATATTGATATCGCAAAAAAAACCGGTTATGCTGTAAAAGAGGGGAAAGGTTTTGAGAAACTGTTTGTATGGAAAAGAAATAGAGTGCGGCTTATGGCGGATATAACCGGCATTTTGTTTTACAAAGAGATTAACATTCTGGCCGGAACAACCTATATCATAGGAGACGATGTTGTCGATCTTTTCATGATAAAAGTGCCGGAAAACTTTATTGAGAAGGACTGGAAGTCTCTTGGAAAACTTATAAATTCTGCAGAGACCTTGCAGATAGAGAAGATGCTGGAGGAAAAGGAGCGATACAGCTATGCCAGAGCGACAAAGGCTAAATTTGTTTCTCCGAAGATTACCGTTGATCAGAGGGCCTCTGATCTTTATACCGTTGTTGATGTGAAAGCAGCCGACAGAATGGGGCTTCTGTATAATATCTGCGTAGCTTTGAGTAATCTGAACTGCGATATTATTATTTTTAAGCTTTCTACCGTTTCGGATATGGCAAGCGATTCGTTTTATATTACAGGGCACAACGGAGGAAAAATTTTTGATAAAAAGGAACTTGATAAAATAATCGAAAGTATAAGGAAAAAAATTTCATAAGATGCGGGAAATAAGCGATATACTCAAAACTAATCTTAAAAGCTATATTCCTATAGGGCAAAAAATCGAGGTTGAAGTAAAAGAGGGCAACTACAGAGGATTTTATTTAAGCAGGATAGAGGATGTAACAGATGTTATAAAAATTGCGCTTCCGACTGACGAGGAAGGAAGATATGCCATATTGGCAAATATGACCCCGATTTTTGTAAGTTATTTTCTTGGCGATAAGCGCCTCGGTTTCAATAGTATAAACATAGAAAAAATAACGGAAAACCATCTGAAACTGCTTGTTATAAGCTTTCCGGATGAGATTTTTCGCATTGAAAAGCGTGAATTTTTCAGAGTTGAGGTTAACGTTCCGTCAGTTCTGCTATATGAAGAGCAGGAGATAAAATGTTTGATTGTTGATATATCAGGAGGAGGTGTTTTAATCAGAACCGATGTTGAACTGAAAACAGGAGGTATCGTAAAAATTTTTATTGCAACCGTTGAATCCAATCTTGAGATAAGAATAGTGAGAAGGATTAAAACCGATGATGCCCGACGGTTTGAATATGGGGCTAAATTTGTTCATATAAAGGAGAAGTTGCGGGATAAAATTATCGGATACTGTTTCAGTGAGTCGATAAAACAGAAAAAACTTGTGGGAGATACGGATTAGGATGAAGGATATTATCAAAAAGATTAAGCCGGTTTCAATTCTTGTGATAGGCGATCTGATACTTGATCATTATATTATGGGAGATGCGCTTCGCATAAGTCCTGAGGCTCCGGTTCCTGTGGTAAATATAAAAAAAGAGTATTATCGAGCCGGAGGTGCAAGCAATGTGGCTGCAAATCTATCCGGATTGGGCATGCATTCGATAATTTCAGGAACCCTGGGCAAAGACCGTTGGGGCAGACGTCTGCTTTCGCTTATGAAAAAAAAAGGAATTAATTGCGATGCGGTGGTAACAGATGACAGACGTATCACTACATCTAAAACAAGAATCATAGCGGGAAACCAACAGATTGTAAGATTTGACAGGGAAATAACCTGCAAGATAGGAGACGATTTTACAGATATTTTTGATGATAAGATAAGGCGCTTTAACCAGATAAAAGCAATCATCGTTTCCGATTACGGCAAAGGTGTTGTGAACAAGAACCTGGTGGCTCACCTTAAAAAGCTGTTTCCGGGAATTATTATCGCAATTGACCCCAAGGTGACGAATCTTTCTTTTTATAAAGGGGCAACATTTTTGACCCCTAATCAGAAAGAGGCATCCGAAATGGCAAATATGGCGATAACCGATGAAAAGACGCTTGAGAAAGCGGGAAATATTATATTGCGACAGACCGAAGCTGAAAAACTTGTAATTACTCTCGGAGCCCGTGGAATGGCTATCTTTGAGGACGGTTCGATGAGAACAATCAAGGCAAAGGCTCGATATGTCTATGATGTGACAGGCGCGGGAGACAGCGTCATAGCGGTCATAACCGCAGCAATGGCAAATGGAGTACGCTTTTTTGATGCGTGCAGATTGGCTAATGTTGCCGGTGGTATATCGGTTTCGCATCCGGGAACCTATCATGTAACATACCAGGAACTTTATAATGCGCTCTAACTATGCGGTTCTGATTCCCGCAAGAATGGAATCGACCCGGTTTAAAGGAAAGGTCATCTATCCAATATTAGGCAAGCCGATGGTTTGGTGGGCATGGAAGGCTGCCAAAGCCGCAGGAGCGGACGAGGTTTTTATTGTTACCGATTCTGGTGAGGTAAAAAAAACGGCAGAACGGTTCGGAGCGGATGTCCTGCTTAGCATAGGAGATTTTCAGAACGGAACCGAAAGAATTGCCTCGGTTGCAAAAGTTATCGATTCGGAAAATATTGTTAATGTTCAGGCCGATGAGCCGCTTATCAAGCCCGAGCTTATCAGGGCGGTCGCTGCAAGGTTGAGCGAAACCAAGAATCCCGCCGTCAGCGCAGCGCGAAGAATAAGCAAGGAGGAAGCTATGGATTCAGATGTTGTAAAGGTTGTTTTTGACAAAAATCGTCAGGCTCTCTATTTTTCCCGCTCACTGATTCCATATCCAAGGTCATCGGGAATCTTTTGGCAGCATATAGGGATTTACGGATATAAAAAGAGTTTTCTTGCCGAATATGCAAAACTTGTGAAAGGCAGGCTTGAGAAAACCGAAAAGCTGGAGCAACTGCGGATTCTGGAGGAAGGTTTCCGAATTGATATAATAGAAACGGATCTCAGGCTTATAGGTGTTGACAGAATCGATGATATAAAAAAGGTCGAAGCGATTATGAACGGAGATAGCGATGTATAGAGGAAAAAAGGTTGTAATAGGTATAACCGGCGGAATTGCCGCCTATCGGGTGCTCTCACTTATCAGGGAACTTAAAAACGAGCAGATGGAGCTGTATGCGGTAATGACAAACAGTGCGAGAAGGCTAATCGGAGAAGAAACCGTTACCATCTTGACCGAGCATCCGGTATTCAAAGACCTGTTCGAAAGAATTCATATAGAAGGAAGCAAAACCGATATAACCCATATTGCTTTGGGGCAATGGGCTGACTGTTTCGTCGTGGCGCCTGCAACAAATCATATAATAGCTCAGCTTGCAATAGGCGCAGGCGATGACCCTGTAACCCTCACCGCTTTGGCTTCCAGTTGCCCAAGAATTGTAGTTCCTGCCGCAAACAGCACTATGTATCAGCAAAAAACAAACAGAAGAAATCTTGAAACACTCAGAAAAGACGGCTGGATTATAGTAGAGGCATGCGAGGGCAATCTTGCCTGTAACGAAGAAGGAATCGGACATATTGCCGAGCAAACGGATATAAAAGAGGCAATTTACGGGACATTCGAGAAGAAGATTCTCAAAGATTTCTATGTTGTGGTTACCGCAGGTCCGACAAGAGAGCATCTGGATCCGGTGAGGTTTATCTCAAACCCCTCAACAGGAAAGATGGGATTTGCAATAGCGAAAATGGCAAAACGGATGGGTGCGGCGGTCTCACTTGTTCACGGAGCGGCTGAATTTTGCGGCAATATCAGATCGATAGCCGTTACAACTACCGCTCAGATGAAAGATGCGGTGCATCAGGAGATAAAAAGGGCAATCGATTCGGGCAAAAAGGTTCTGTTTATATCCGCTGCCGCTCCTGCAGATTACAGAAGCGGATTTTCCGATAGCAAGATAAAAAAAGGTAGCTCATCGATAACCGTTGAGCTTTTTCCAACCGAAGATATATTAAAATCCACAATGATTTTTTCGAATAAAATAGCGCGAATCGGATTTGCGGCTGAAACCGATAATCTTATCGATAATGCCAGGGCAAAATTGATAGAAAAGCAGCTTGATTTTATAGTGGCAAATGATGTCAGCTCAGAGGATTCGGGATTTGCCTCAGATAACAATAAGGTTACAATTTTATGGAAGGATGGTTCTGCCGATTTTGGACTGATGAGCAAAGCGGCGGTTGCCAGAAACCTGTTTGAACTTATTAGGGAGCATTTATGATACAAATTACAACAGATAATAAACCCCGCTATTCAGGAGTTAATATTGATTATGAGGCAAGGGCAATTGCCGGTGAGATTATTGAAAAGATAAAGACAAAAAAAGATGAAGCGCTTTTTGAATATATAAAACGACTTGACCGATATGATCTTTCAGAGGGACTGGAGATTACCGATTTTGAAGGCGGAGATGCTATAGGCAACCGGTTGAAAGATGCCCTTGTGTATGCAGCAAACAGGATAACAAAGTTCTCAGAGATGCAACTTCAGAAAAGCTGGTTTGATATTGACGAAAGAGGAGTTGTTCTTGGTGAAAAGATAGCTGCTGTGGAAAGGGTCGGCATCTATGTTCCGGGAGGAAAGGCGGTTTATACTTCAACGTTGCTTATGAATGCCCTGCCTGCTAGCGTAGCGGGGGTCAAATCGATTGTTGTAGCCACTCCCACAATAGAGGGTTATATAGATCCATCGTTGCTTTTTGCCGCTAAGATTGCCGGGGTAAGCAAAATTTATCGTATGGGAGGAGCTCATGCGATTGCAGCGATGGCTTATGGCACCGAATCGGTTGAGCCGGTCGATGTTATAACCGGACCGGGTAACAGATTTGTAGCTGAAGCAAAACGGCTGATAGCAGGAGTTGTAAAAATCGACTCAGTTGCCGGACCTTCGGAGGTGCTAATCTATATTGACGATGAAAAATATATCGACTATGCCGCTATTGATGTTATAGCCCAGGCAGAGCACGATGCTATGGCGGTTGCATCGATTGTGACAATTGACAGAAAACTTGCGGAAAAGCTAAAACAAAAGATTACCGAAAAGGCTGGTACGGTTAAAAGAGCCGAAATAGTAAAAAAAGCTTTGGAGAAAAGCAAAATCTATCTTTGTAAAGATGTTTCCGCTGCAATTAAGTTAATAGACAACGTTGCGCCTGAGCATCTTGAACTGATTTCGGAAACTGCCTGGCAACTGGCATACAGGGTGAGAAATGCAGGGGCTATATTTGTTGGAAAATATTCCCCTGCCGCAATCGGTGATTATGTAGCCGGACCTAATCATACCTTGCCGACAGGAGCCTCAAGCAGATTCAGCTCGCCTCTATCTACCGAGATTTTTCTGAAGCGAAGCAGCATAATCTCATATAACAGAGACGGGTTTTCGGAGGATGCCCCGTTTGCGATAGAGATTGCAAAGCAGGAAGGTCTTTTCAACCATGCGGACAGTATTAAAGAGAGGCTTGAAAATAGAGTTTCGAATGCAAATAAGGAGCTGACATGATTTTGAAAGATAAGGTGGCTTTGGTTACCGGCTCCTCCAGAGAGGTGGGACGGGATATAGCAATTGAACTTGCCAAAAACGGAGCGGATCTCATAATTACACACAGAAGAGAGGAAACAAAAGAGGCTGCCCAAAAGGTTGTAGAATCGATTGAAAAACTCGGAAGAAAGGCGATTGTTGTACAAACCGATATCTCTAAGCCCGATGATATTGAGCGGCTTTTTAAAAAGATAAAATCGACCTTTGGCAGACTGGATATAGTGGTCAACAACGCTGCATATAACAAATTTAAGCCGGTAACAGAGTTGACCGATAAGGAATGGTCAAGACTTATATCGATTGACATCACCGGCGCCATAAACGTTACAAACAGCGCAATAAAACTGATGCATAACGGAGGCTCCATAATTTTGATTTCCTCACTGGGCAGTGAAAATTATATACCCGGATATCCTTTGGGTCCGTGCAAGGCATTTTTGGAACAATACAGCAGATATGTTGCCGTTGAGTTAGCGGAAAAAAATATAAAGGTAAATATAGTTCATGCAGGTCCGTTGGAAGATACCTTATCGCTTAAGATGTATGAGGCGCAATTTCCCGATGTGGTAGCAGATTGGCGAAAACGAACCCCTGGCGGAAAACTTTGCAGCTCAAAAGAAGTTGCCGAAGCGGTTATCTTTTTGGCGGGCGATCTATCCAAAGGATTTACCGGAACCACGCTTAAGGTAAATAGAGGATTTGACATTGTTGCATAAAAAAAAGCTCTTTTTTGTCGGAACCGGTCCGGGAGCTATCGGTCTTGTGACAAAAAGGGCGCTTTCGGTGTTGAAAAAAGCCGATCTGGTGATTTTCGGTAGGTTTATCAATCCTAATATTCTTTTTTATGCAAACAGCAATGCCGAATTTATTGATAATATAAGTGATGAGGAGATATTATACAAACTTGCCAACGATAGTTATAAAATTGCGGTCTGGCTTACTATCGGAGATCCCTGTTTTTTTTCCAAACATAACAGAAGAATTGAACAGTTTTCCAAACTTTCCAATCTGGATATTGAGATTGTTCCGGGAATCAGCTCTGCAATAGCGGTTCCTGAATATAGCGGTATCCTCATATCCAAACCTGATTTTACCGATACGGTAACGATTTCAGTAGGCAGAAAAGTGGTATCGGGAAAAACTGCCTGTCCAAAAAAATCCGATTCTCCGACGGCTCTGTTTTTTCTTGCGCTTGATGTTTTGAAGGAATTGACCCAAAAACTTCTCAGGGCGGGTTGGCTGCCTGATGAGCCGGTTGCTATAATTGAAAACGGCACAACCGAAAACAGAACTATTGCCGGGAAATTAGCAGAGATTGCCGATTTAGCCAAGCAAAACGGAGTATCCGAACCGGCTCTTTTTGTATGCGGCAAAGAGTCAGATAGGAAAAATCGGTTCGACTGGTTTGAAAAAAAGCCGCTTTTTTCGAAAAGAATTGTTGTTACCCGACCTATGCCCAACGGACTTGATACGATCGATATACTTGAGGAGCTTGGCGCAGATGTTATCTATCTGCCTGTTGTAAAACTTACCAGGCTTTCTTTTGATGTTGACCCGTCCGGTTATGATTTGATTATCTTTACAAGCGCAAAGAGCGTGAGCTATTTTTTTGAGCATGTAAAACCGGATTCCTGTAACGGGCTTATTGCATCTGTAGGACAAAAAACCGCAGATGCGCTTGCAAAATATCATATCAAAGCCGATATAGTGCCTGATGAATTCAGCTCAAAGGCGCTGACCGAAAAACTGATTGCCACCGGCGTTAAAGGCAAAACGATATTAATACCTGGCTCTGAAATGATGAATCCTGAGATGTCGCTTCGATTGAAGGAAGCAGGCGCCGATGTTCGCCTTCTCTATCTTTATAAACCTGAGAAAAATCGAATAAAATGGGAGAAGCTGATAAGAAAGAAGATTGATAGATGGAAAAATATAGATTATCTGATGCTTACAAGCGGTTTTACTGCAAAAATGGCTGCGGAATTTTTCGATGGCCATCTGCTGATAAAAAAAAGTTTGAAAACGGTTGCAATAAGTAAAAATGTAGGCAGAATTGCAGAGAATCTCGGATTCAAAAATATAATTGTTTCAAAAGAGGCTACAGAGGAGAGCATGATTAAAAAAATTTTGGATGAGGGAGATGAGTTTGAAGATTGATAGGCTTAAAGAAATTGCAAGAGAGCTGAGAAAAGATGTGATAGAGATGATATATGCTGCCGGTTCGGGTCACCCTGGCGGGTCGCTCTCTGCCGCTGATATAATTACGGCGCTTTTTTTCGATGTTATGAATTATGATGCAAAAAATCCAAAGGTTGAAGAACGCGACCGATTTATCCTTTCGAAAGGGCATGCAGCACCGATTCTATATGCGGCTCTTGCCAAAGCGGGCTATTTTGATCGATCGCTTCTTATGAGCTTGAGAAAGCTGGGAAGTCCTCTTCAGGGACATCCCGACAGCAAAAAGCTTGCAGGAATTGAAGCGGCAACCGGTTCGCTCGGACATGGCATAGGCAATGCGGTTGGAATGGCTCTGGCTTTAAAACTTAACAGGATAGACGCAAGAATATTTTGTCTTCTCGGAGACGGCGAGGCTGAAGAAGGGAGCGTTTGGGAATCTATGATGGCTGCATCGCATTTTGCTCTTGATAATCTTATTGTAATTATTGATAACAACGGGCTTCAGATTGACGGTCCTGTCAAAGAGG
>JALWSW010000222.1 GCA_027080125.1 Campylobacterales bacterium
CATAATAACCCATCTTCCGTTTCAATCCAATAATGACCCTGTTGTCAAGGCAAAGATAGACTATTATGAATCGGCAGATTTAAACGGCTTTACAAAATTTTTGTTGCCCGATATGATACTGAAATTGCGACAAGGGATAGGCAGATTGATAAGAAAAAAAACCGACAGAGGGGTTGTGGTCTTTCTCGATGACAGGATAAAAACAAAAAGCTACGGCAAGACTGTTCGCTCTTCGCTTCAATTTGATATAGAACAACTTTCCATTGAAAAAGCAGTTGAGAATATCGGAAACTTTTATGAATAAAGCGATTTTGCCGTTTGTATTATTGCTTGTTTTTTTACAAGGCTGCAGCAAAAGTCCTTACTATAAGAAAATTGATTTTCGCTACTGGAGAAAAATTGCCGAGTCTCAGATAAAACTGCTGCCCAAAGAGGCTGAAATCTCCGGTAATCTATTCTATGCTGGCACCGTTCCTTTTGAGGCAATTTACAAAAAAAACGTCAGAGGCTATGAAATCCTGTTTTTTGACCCGTTTATGCGGCAAATCGGACAAATCACGTATAACGGTTCTGAAATAAATTACAAATTTATTCAAAATAGCGCCGATAGATATCTGAAATTTTTTAAGCCGTTTGCGAAGCGGTTTGATTCTCTCCTTTTTGCTAAAATTGTTCCCACCCGATTAAATCTGAGGCAGGAAGGAGACTATATTCTATTTTCCGATGGCACTTTGAATTATAAAATGGCTGTAAAGAAGATTGTGCTGAGGAAAGTAAGCAATGGAGATATTACCCTCAAATACGATAGATATAGCGATGATTACAATCGAATATGGATAGCTAAGCGGATAAAGATTTTTCAGGATGGAATTGAATCGGCTGAGCTTATCCTCAGAGAGGTGAAATAAAATGAGTAAACAAATTATAATCCTTTTTGATCTTGACGGCACACTGATTGATTCAAGAAAAGATCTCACGATTGCAGTCAACAAAACCTTGTCCCGTTTTGGGATTGAAGAACTCGCAGATGAAACGATATTAAAATATGTTGGCAATGGCATACGTTCTCTGCTCTATGATTGCGCCAAAGATAACGAGCATCTGAAGGAGATGATAGATTATTTTATCTCCTTTTACTCATCTCATCTTACAGATAATACAAAACCTTATAGCGGCGTTCAGATGCTGCTTGAACAATTGAAATCAAAAGGAATAAAAATGGGTGTTGTGACAAATAAGATGACTGCTCTTGCAAAAACGATTTTACATAGATTAAAGATGACAAGCTATTTCGATGAGCTCGTCGGAGGTGATTTGTATCAAAAGAAACCACACCCGGAACCGCTTTTGAGAACTGCTGCTGAAATCGGATATGCCGATAGAATAATCGTTGTAGGTGACAGTGAAAATGATATAATTGCAGGTAAGCTGGCTGAATTTGAAACAGCCGGTGCCTTGTGGGGTTTGAGGCCTGCTGAACTAATCAAGCAACTCAAACCGGATTTTGCGCTTAGCGCATCAACGGAGGTTTTGGAAATCTTATGATAGAGAAAATTGTAAAAGAACATCAGCATACTGTGGGCGGTTTTTTTGAAACAAACAGAGATGCTATATATGAGGTGGCAAATCTGGTTTTAAAAGCGCTTAAAAACAACCGGATAATCTTTTTTTTCGGCAATGGAGGAAGCGCTGCGGACAGTCAACATCTTGCCGCTGAGTTTGTGAATCGTTTTGAGAAAGAACGCAGCGAACTGGCAGCGCTGGCTCTTACGACCGATAGCTCGGTAATCACAAGCATTGCAAACGATTATGAATATAACGATATCTTTAAAAAACAGATAAATGCCCTTGGCAAGAATGGTGATATTGCCGTTGGCATCTCAACAAGCGGCAATAGTGAAAACGTTTTCAGAGCAATCGAGGCAGCAAAAGCTAAAAATATGATAACCGTAGCTTTTTTAGGCTCAAACGGCGGCAAAATCGGTAAAATAGCAGATTATCCGCTGATAGTTAATGCCGATAATACGGCTCGGGTTCAGGAAACTCATATATTACTTGGGCATATCCTCTGTTCGCTTATAGAGCAAAATCTATGAAGGCACGTATTATAAAATACGAAGAAGCATCAACGGTTGCCGAAGAGCTTCACAAAAGCGGCTCAATTGTTTTTACCAACGGATGCTTTGATCTGATTCATACAGGTCATATAAGCTATTTAAGAAAAGCAAAGCAGATGGGAGATTTTTTATGGGTTGGACTCAATAGCGACGAATCGGTTAGACGATTGAAGGGAGAAAAAAGACCTATAATTTCCCATAACGACAGGCTTGAGATTCTTGCTAGCCTTAGATTCGTTGACTATCTGACAATTTTTGAGCAGGATACGCCTTTTGAGCTAATAAAACTGATAAAGCCGGATATATTGGTCAAAGGCGCCGATTACAAAGGCAAAAAGATTATCGGAACCGATATTGTAAATAGAGCCGGAGGAGTTGTTAAACTGATAGATTTTGTGGAAGGAAAATCAACCAGTGACATAATCGATAAGATAAAAACACTTTAAATTGAAAAAAATGTGATGAAAAAGGAGATAAGCAATCTTTTTGATGAGTATAAAGAAAGCCTTGCAATCAAAGGGCTTTCTGCACATAGCATAAAAAGC
>JALWSW010000223.1 GCA_027080125.1 Campylobacterales bacterium
GAATCACTCTCCTCATACGCAAGGCAGTTTCTTGGTAAGATAAAAAAACCGAATGTGGAAAAAATTGAAGGGCTATCACCGGCAGTTTCAATAAAGCAGCAAAGCTTGTCAAACAATCCGCGCTCCACGGTTGGCACCGTTACCGAAATTTATGATTATCTCAGGATACTTTATGCCAGAGTAGCGGATGCATATTGCTATAAATGCGGAAAACCGCTTTCATCTCTGAGCATCGATGAGATGATAGCCCAGATAGAACAAAAGGTAAAACGAAACGAGCGATTCATCATAGAAGCTCCGGTTGTAAGAGGTAAAAAGGGTCAGTTCAAAGATCTACTGCTCAAATTTCAGAGAGACGGTTTCCTTCGCGTAAAAATTGATGGAAAAATGATGAGGCTTGAGGATGAAATTGTCCTGGAGAAAAACAAACGGCATGATATTTTTGTGGTTGTGGATAGGATGATAATGCGAGAGGGAATTCGCTCGCGACTTGCCAATTCTTTGCAAACCGCATTGGAGATTTCCGGTTCGGTTGTATCGATTGAGGCGGAAAACTCTAACTTTGCGCTTTCTTCCCAACTTGCCTGTCCGGACTGTTTGATAAGTTATCCTAAGATAACGCCTCAAACTTTTTCATTTAACAGCCCTCAGGGAGCCTGCATAGAGTGCGGAGGGCTTGGAGTTCGTTATCAAATCGATATGAATCGGCTCATCAGAAACCCTTTGCTTTCAATCAGAGAAGGAGCAATTCCGCTTCTATTTCGCAACCCGTTCACATCCGCAAGAAGACAGTTAAGAAAAGTGGCTGATTTTTACAACATAGATCTTTACAAACCGTTTAACAGTCTGACTGAAAAGGAGCGGCAGATTGTATTATACGGAATTCCGACGCATAATGCTTCAGATTGCCCCAATTTTCCCGGATTGCTGGATATAATAGGAAAGATTTATGGAAAGACCGAATCATATGAACTGAAAAAGGAGATAGATAGCTGCATGATAGAGCTTCCGTGCAAAAGCTGCGGTGGTGATAGATTGGGCAAGATTCCGCTATCGTTCAAGATAAACGGTTTCAACATTATAGAAGCATCAAATATGGAAATTGACAGATTTTATAAGTTTATAAACGATACGGAGCATTCCTTTTCCGCAACATCCATGAAAATTGCAGCGCCAATCATCAAGGGCATAAAAGACAGAGTCAGGTTTCTTATGGAAAGCGGACTCTATTATATAACGCTTATGAGACAATCATCTACGCTATCAGGAGGCGAGTCGCAAAGAATCAGGCTTGCAACTCAGATAGGTTCAGGGCTTTCCGATGTAATATATGTGCTTGATGAACCATCTATCGGTCTGCATCCGACTGATACCGAAAAACTTATAAAATCCTTAAAAGAGCTTGTAAACCTTAAAAACAGTGTTGTTGTGGTTGAGCATGATGAACAGATTATAAAATCGGCTGATTATATTATCGATTTAGGTCCGGGTTCGGGCAAATACGGCGGTAAAATTACGGCAGAAGGAACTCCTGATCAGATAGAGAAAAACCCTGAGTCGCTTACAGGCAGATATCTTGCCGGACTTGTAAGGATGCCGACAAAGGGCAAAATCAGAGAAATGAAAGGTTTCGTAACTTTATACGGAGCAAACACACATAATTTGAAAAATCTGACAATTGATTTTCCACTCGGTCAGATTGTGTGTGTAACAGGTGTTTCAGGCTCGGGAAAATCAAGCCTGGTATTTGACACGCTGCTTCCTTCGCTTGAACAGGCATTATATGGAAAGCAGATTCCGATTCAGACCGAATACAAGAAGATAGAAGGAGTCGATAATATTACGAGCGTTATGTATGTTGATCAAACACCTATAGGAAGAACCAGCAGGTCAAATCCTGCGACCTACACCGGCGTGTTGACCGATATCAGGGGCTTATTCAGTCAAACCGAGGTTGCCAAGCAGTGGGGGTGGAAATCGAGTCGTTTCAGCTTTAATGTGCCCGGAGGCAGATGCGAACATTGCAAAGGAACCGGCACGATCAAGATAGAGATGCAGTTTATGCCTGATGTGCATATTACATGTGAGGTTTGCGGAGGATTGCGTTTTAACAGGGAAACCTTAAGGGTAAAATATAAGGGCAAAACGATAGCTGATGTGCTTGATATGACTATCGAGCAGGCAGCCGAATTTTTTTCAGCCGTTCCTTCTGTAAAACGCAAACTGGACATCCTTGTGGAAATAGGATTGGGTTATCTTCAATTGGGACAATCCGCGACCACACTTTCAGGAGGAGAGTCGCAGCGATTGAAATTATCAAGAGAGCTGGTAAGAAAAAACGGCAGCAATACGCTTTATCTATTGGATGAGCCAACCATCGGACTCCACAAAGCAGATGTATCTAAGCTGATAAATCTTTTGGATAGGCTTGTTGACAAAGGAAACAGTATTGTAATCATAGAGCATAACACCGATATTATATTACATTCCGATTATATCATAGATCTTGGTCCTGAGGGGGGCAACAACGGTGGTAGAGTCGTGGCATCCGGCACAGTAAGTGATGTTATAAAATCAAACGGATACACGGGAGTATTTTTGAAGGACTACATTAATCGTCTAAATGATAATGTACGCTAACTTTTCAATTTCGCATCAA
>JALWSW010000224.1 GCA_027080125.1 Campylobacterales bacterium
GCGATATGACATTGACCGTTCCGTTCGAAATTGTCATAGGAACAGCCACAAAAGGCACATTCTCAATCTGCTATTCATCCACATTTTTAAAGCCGATAATTGAGTCGATGAGCAAAAAAAGGAACAGCGTCTTAAAGGAGCAAACCGCATTCAGAGAAAAGATTATAAAAGGACTCAATGATGCGTTGCTTGATCTTGTTTGTGATTTACCCGAAGAGAAGATGAGCATTGCGGAAATTTTGTCAATTAAGGTTAATGATATAATAAAAACATCATTTAAGACAACAGATACGGCGAATATAAATATTAACGAGGTGCGTAAGGCGTTCGGAAATATATTAAGCGAGGATAATAAACGAGGCTGCAAGATTTCCGAACTGTTTTTGGAGGAACACAAGTGAAAAGATTGGCTGACTTTATTGAAAAAACGGTTGTAGAATCCTTAAAAGATTCCATAGATAAAACTATAGAATGCAGGTTTAATCGAATGGAGGATTTTAGTAAACTTAATATTGACCGGCAGTTATTTACGCAAACCAATATCGAATCTGTCAAACCTGCCGGGAGTTTTTTTATACTTCTTGAAAAGGATATCGCGAAACTTATGGTTGAGAAAGAGTTGACGGATGAGTCGCTTGAAGATCTGATGTTTCAGTTTTCCTTCGATTTTTCTGCGCGCTACGATGAGATTACTGAAGCCCAAATGGGCTGGCAGGTAAGTTCCGTATCCGTAGATGCGGCAATTGATGATTCAATAAACAAAGATGAATATCTGCTTATGGAGTATGATATTGCTGTTGGAGAGCAAAAAGGCAAATTGTTATGGGTTATTCCAAAACAGTTTGCGACTGAAATAACCGAAAAACTTCCCGATGATCAGCAAAATCAAGCCGACGATGAGGATACTGACAATATTGTCGGGCAACCGTCGGCTTCTCCGGAAAACCCTGTCGATGCGGTTGCAGAGCCTATGAATTATGAGACCAATCAGGATTATGGTAATATGCGAAATCTCGATATACTTATGGATATAAAACTGAAGGTTGTTGTGCGTATCGGGCAAAAAACGATGCTTTTAAAAGATGTGCTCAAACTCATTCCTGGCAGCAAAGTCATATTCGAGCAAGAGATAGACGACCCTGTAGATATTCTGGTAAACGGAAAGGTTATTGCAAAAGGTAAGGTAGTTTCTGTGGACGGATTTTTCGGAATTAAAATAACCTCGATTGAATCGATGCACTCAAGACTCAATAAGTTAAGATAATATAAGAATGATTCCGATGTTATGGAAAATTTTTTATCTGCCGAGATTTTTTTTTATAGCATCAAAACCGATTGGTTCGGCACTGCTTTGCGCCGGTCTCTTTCTTATGATAAATTTTCAAGGTGTATATGCATCAGATAGTATTCAAGTAGTGCCTGCTTTTGTGCCTCCTGAGCTTCTTATAAGCGCCCCTGATGTAAAACTCAAGATAAGCGTGATTACTCCTGAGACCTTAAAGCCGGATGGCAAGCTGTTTTATAAGGGTGTCAAAGCCTATTACGATAAACATTATCTTAAAGCTCTGTCTCTGTTTAAGAAAATTTCGGTATCCTATCCTGAAAGCACATACAAGCCGACCGCCTTGGTTTATATGGCTGAGGCATCAATTATGCTGGAAAGTCCGGATGAGGCAAAACGATTTCTTGATCGGGCAAAAAAATTTCCATCGAACGAAAATATGTTGCCGGAAGCATTTTTTATGCTTGCCAAATTATACGGCAAAAATGGGGATATCTTTGATCAGAAGGATGCCTTAGAATATACAGCCGATAGATTCGCTGGCAGCCGATTTGCGGCTCAAGCCAATATTATGCTTGGAAAGCTGTATTTAAGATTGGGCAATTACAGGAAAGCATTGCGCCGATTCAAAAAGAGCCTTAGCAGTTCATATAGATTGCAGGCTTTGGTAGGCTATGGTGCAAGCTATGCAAAAGCAAAAAACGATACAAGGGCAAACCTTTATTTTACAACTGCATACAATGATGCAAAAAAAGGAGGCATCTCCGATGAAGAATTTGCAAAGCTTGCCGAGCCTTTTCTGCCGGTTGTTCTCAGAACATTTTGCGGATTGAAAGAATTAAATTTGGCCGAAGGTTTGGAAAAATATCTAAAAGATACACCCGAGGATATTTACACAAAAGCGATCTGTTTTCAAGATATGGGCAATGGCAAAGAGGCTGCAAAGTTGTTTAAAAAGCTATATTCAACCTATCCCACCTCTAAGTTTGCTACGACTTCGAAGGAAAATTGGGCGCTTTATAAGATTCTTTCCGGAAGCAATCTTGCTGAGGTAAAGAAGCTGGCTAATAAATATAAATACAACGATAAAATATTTGAAATGGCAATCATCAGAGAGGCTGAGATTCTTATAAAAAACGGATCGGAGTCAGAAGCGTTGGATCTTCTTTATAAATATAAAAGCAGAACGGGAAACTATTCTTTACTGGATATAAAGCTTAATCAACTTGCACTTAAGCTTATAGACAAACTGCTCAATCAATACAGAAGCAAGCCGGAACTAATCGATGCAAAAAGGATTGCACCTTTTATAGATCTGATTAAAAACCCGTTTGAAATTACAGATTTGCTGATTAGTTTGAAGCGTTTT
>JALWSW010000225.1 GCA_027080125.1 Campylobacterales bacterium
GCAATATTTGAGCCGGCCACATCGAACTGGTTGTGAAGCGGACCGAGCCCGGTTTCAACCAAACCATGCAGAGCTCTTCTTTTCGAAAGAATAGGTATGCCGTAGGGATCATATCCGTCATATATCTTTTTGTCCATCAGATGCTGAATTTTTTTGAAATCAAAAACCGATACATGCGTGTCAAGCTTTCCGCTTCCAAGCAAATATCTTCCGTCCGGGCTGACGATTATACCATGAGGACTTTTCATAATAGGCACCAGATAGAGCATTCCTCTTGCCACTGCGGCTTTTATGGGAATAACTTTGTGACCGTTTATAACCTTATAATCTCCTGCTTTGATAGCTTCTTCACCTTTGCGCCAATTTACCATATGCAGAAAATCGGTATCATTTGCAGAGCATCCGGCTTCAAAAGGAGGATTACCGACTTCTATTCCGCCGATATATCGCTCGGTATTAAAAGAGTTGCAGAATCCCCAGCCGTCGCTTACCAGTTTTCCGGCGTCATTAATATCCTGCATATAAGGAGGCAGCTCTACCGAGTATGAAGCGTCTTTGTCGATTCGTCCGCTTTTCCTATCAAATTTCCAGAATGTCATTGCGCCTCTGAAAACTTTGTTGTATTCCTCCTGATTCATCGCATCATGATATTTGTTGTCAAAAGGCGCAGCATACTGGGCATTTGTTATAACATACTCACTGTTTGGTGTAACGCTTGTGCCGCCATGGGTGGATTTGAGGATCGGATTTGTGACGATCTGTTTAGTGGCGAAATCCCGCAGATCAACAACCGCAACCCGTGCGTCGGCCTTATCATTTATAAATACATATTCTCCGTCGTAGTCACCGTTGGTTTCGGTAATAGCCGGGTGATGGGTATCTCCGTACGTAATAGCCTTTCCTCTTATGTTGCCTTCAGCCAAAATCTTTTCGCTATCGTCAAATCCGTACCCCTGCCACGGTTCAGGTGTAAAAACTCCTACCACCTTTATAAGCCTCATTGACGGGACTCCGTAAACCAAAAGCTGTCCACTCTGACCACCTGAGGAAATACAGATATACGGATCGTGCACTCCGTCCGGCTCGTAAGTTTTTGCCGCCGCCAACAGTTCATCAGGCGAAAGCTTTCGCTTTTTTGCAACCTCTGCAAGTTCTCCGTTGCCACCGGCAGCCATCGCATCAGGTTGAGATTTCAAGCCTGCAATGCCCGCTCCTGCGATAAGTGCTCCACCTACCGCAGCCTTTTTTAATAAGCTTCTTCTGCTTATTACGTCTTTCTTCTTTTTGTCTTCATCCATTGCTCTCCTCCTTTTTCGAAAAGAATTTTTGAATACTACGCCAAAAATCAAAATAGCATAAATTAGACAATCATGCTATAAAAATTTTGTAAAAATTATGTAAATTTTGTAAAGATTTGATACACTTTTGTTGATTTAGTCCAATTTGACATTTCTCTATTTTTCGTTACTACTTTGATTATGAGAATTTGCAAAAAAGTTGTTTGACCGAAAATTATGAATAGTCAGATTCACACTATAGCGCTCGCAAATCTGAGCCTTGTTTTTATTCCGGTAATAGCAGTTATCTGGATATTCTACAAGTGGCAGCTTGAATTCAAGAATCTGATTTATGCGATTATCCGGATGCTTGTGCAGCTTCTGCTCATCGGCTATTTTCTTGCCTTCATATTTAAGTCCGACAGTGCTTTTGTTGTAGCGATAGTTCTTGCGGTTATGATTGGCTCATCCAGCTGGATAGCTTTGCGCACGGTAAAGCAGAGGCGGGCTCTTCTATACAGAAATGCATTGATTTCCATCGCTTTTGGCGGAGGAGTATCTTTGATAATTGTTACCCAGTTTGTTCTCGATCTTTCGCCATGGTTTAAGCCGAGCTATGCTATTCCGCTTGCCGGGATGATTTTTGCGGGTGCTATGAATAGCGTCAGTCTTGCGGCTGAGCGTTTCAATGCCGAGATAAAAAGAGCCGTTCCGTATAAAAGGGCGCGTGCGACGGCATTTTCGGCGTCTTTGATTCCCATTATGAACGCCCTGTTTGCGGTAGGTCTTGTTTCAATACCCGGAATGATGACCGGACAGATTCTATCCGGGGTTGCGCCTCTTATAGCGGCTCGTTATCAGATAATGGTGATGCTTATGATTTTAGGCTCATCAGGACTTGCTTCGGCTTGCTTTCTTGTGCTGTCGAAATCTGCATTTAAAAAAAATTAACCTGCTGAGGCAATAATTGCCATGAACGACATCTTAGATAAACTAAATTAAAACTATTGAAAATAGTTGCCGATAGAAAACTTTTAAAATCCGAGGAACCAGAGATGCTGGAAAATGCTTATCTATTTTATTCTCAAATGGTCAGTATGATTAGAATAGTTAAGCAATATAGTGTCATAAACTATAAAAATTATGATATGCTGAGGTTTGTTTTCGGAGACAGTCATATTGAAGAGAAAATTAATCATTATAAAACTGTTGTGGCAGGTTTGTTTAAGAAGATTTTTTCAGCTTAGTTTGCTATTCGGATTCGTATTCTTTAAGTTTATTGCGTAGGGTTCTTGGCGTAATACCTATCAGTTCCGCTGCTTTTGTTTTGTTTCCGTTGCATTTTTCCAGAGCTTTGTAGATTAACTTTTTTTCCATATCGGCAAGCGGCATTACGGAAAAATTTTCCTCGTATTCCGGCTCATAGTAGGTGCCGTGCAGGAAGATGTCACTTTTTGTAAGCGTCTTACCCTCAGAAAGCGCAACCGCTCGCTTTATAACATTTTCAAGCTCTCTGACATTGCCGGGCCACGGATAGTTTTTCAGCATCCCGATTGCCTCTTTCTCGATTGAGCAAACTTCTCTTTTGAACTTGGTGCTATATTTTTTTAGGAAATATTCCGATAATGTCAGGATATCTTCCCTGCGATGTCTCAGTGGAGGTATGTCAATTGTCAGGGTGTTTATTCTGTAAAAAAGGTCTTTTCGCAATTTTTTTTCTTTGATAGCCTCTTTTATGTCTCTGTTTGTAGATGAAATCAAACGAAAATTGACAGGAATAGGCTTTTTGCCGCCGATTCTGACAATCTCTTTTTCCTGCAGAACCCGAAGCAGCTTTACCTGAAGATTGGACGGCATCTCTGTGATTTCATCGGCAAAAAGTATGCCGCCTGAAGCCTCTTCAAACTTTCCTTTTTTTGAATTAACCGCATCGGTAAAAGCACCTTTTTCATATCCGAACATCTCGCTTTCGAACAGATTCTCGGGTATTGCGGAACAGTTTACCGCCACAAAAGGGCAATTAGCGTCCGAATTGCTTGTTAATGCGTGAATATATCGCGCTATAACCTCCTTTCCGGTGCCGCTTTCTCCGCAAAGAAGTATCGGTATGTCGGTATCAATCACCTTGTTGATCAGATTTTTGATTTTTTCCATATCCTGCGAGTTTCCGATAAGTCTGCAGCCGGGAGTGTCGTTTTCGTATCTTACAAAACGTGCGGCGCGCTCTATAGCTTCTCTTAATATCTTGTTGTCAAACGGTTTGAGAATAAAATCGCTTGCACCCAGCTTGAACGATTCAACCGCAAGTTCTACGTTGCCGTATGCGGTGACAAGAATCACCGGCATATTGCGGAATTTTTTTCTTATTTTGTCTAATAGTTCCACGCCATTCATCTCCGGCATCTTTATATCGCTTATTACAACATCAACCGAATCATCAAGAATCCTCAATGCCTCGATGGCGCCGGAGGCGCAGACAGGGGTATAGCCGAACCGTTTAACAGACGCGCTAAGCGCCTTTCTCATCTGAGTATTGTCATCCACAATCAATATTTTCATCTTTATCTGTGTCGATTTTTGCCTGCTTTGTTATATTCTTTCATAATAAATAATAAACCTTTTAACGCTTCTAAAATTAAATGCCCAAGTCCTTGACAGTTTAGCATATTGTATCTAAAATGATTATACTTGCGGTAAAGATATAAGTCAAAGGGTGTCAATTATGCGCTTTGGAGGGTCAGCTTTATACGTAGGAACAGTTTTTGCTGATTGCTTTGTGTGAAGCAAAAAAATCGATGTAACGGAGGCGGAATTGTTCAATAACAGAATATATGACATTTTGGCTGCGCAAATGAGAAGGCAGATAGATGCTATCAATGTCAGCTCATCGAATATAGCCAATGTGGATACTCCCGGTTATAAGGCTAAAAAGATTGTAGACAGTGATAGTAGTTTTGGTAATATTCTTGCGCTCAAGATAACATCCCCTATGCAGATACAACCTGTTGCAAATAACCAGTATCAGATTGTCCAGAGTGATGATATCGCGAGAAATGATGGCAATAATGTCAACATAGAAAAAGAAATGGTAAACATTGCAAAGGCAAGGGCAAGCTATGAGCAGCTCTCCTCGATGCTGAAATTTAAGCTTCGCTCGATTGACAATCTTCTTAATCAACTTGGAAAGGTGTGATTATGATAAAAGCATTTGATATTGCTGCTAGCGGAATGGCAGCCCAGCGTTTGAGAATGGATATTATCTCATCAAATATAGCAAACAGCAACACCATTCAAACCGACGATGGTGGTCCTTATAAAAGACGTTCAGTTATATTTAAATCCGTTTCTTTCGGGAGCCATCTTTCAAAAGTAAGAGTTTCCGATATAGTAAGAGATGATGATCCTCCGAAGCTGAAATACGAACCGGATAATCCGTTGGCGGATAAAAACGGATATGTAAAATATCCCGATATAAATCCTATAGTTGAGATGACAGATATGATTGAGGCTATGCGTGCATATCAAGCCAATGCTTCCGTTATGGATGCGGCAAAAGGCATTGTTAAAGATACGGTTTCGATATTGGCTTGAATTTGCCCGTATCCGATATAAATATTTAAGAGGGCTACAGATGTTGCTAAGAGCGGGTTATAAATTTGATTATAATCGGGAGGGATTTCGATGAATGGCATAAACAAGGTTGATGCCGGCACTTTGATAAACACCCTCGATAAAAAATCTTCCGACAGCGGCGAGGGTTTTGGCAAAATACTTGAGGATTCCATAGAAAAGGTTAATGAACTGCAAAAGGCTGCTGATAAATCTGTGGAGGAGGTTGCCCAGGGCAAAAGCGATAATATAATCGGCACTGTTATAGCGCTTGAGAAAGCCGACCAATCGTTGAAGCTGATGACAGAGGTAAGGAATAAGGTTGTAGAGGCATACAATCAGATAATGCGTATGCAAGTGTAGTTAGGTGAATTTTAGCCTTTTATTGCAAGAAATCGTCAAACTGTTTAAAGGTTTTTCGGCGACCCAAAAGGTTGTTCTGACTTTTTTGGGCACGATACTGTTTGTGGGGCTTATAGCACTTTCATTTACCTCCAAAATTAATTATTCTCTGCTCTATTCCGGCATGAATCCGTCTGATACCGCTAAGGTAGTGGCTGAGCTGAAATCTTTGAATATTCCGTATAAACTTGTAAACGAAGGAACTATAGAGGTGCCCTCCGATAAGGTTTACGAGGCAAGAATGAATCTTGCATCAAAAAATCTTCCTTCCGGAGGAGTGGTAGGCTTTGAACTGTTTGATAAGTCTAACTTCGGAATGACGAATTTTGCGCAGAATATTAATTATCAAAGGGCGCTTGCCGGAGAACTTACAAGAACTATAAACAGCTTGAGCGAGGTAAGAAACAGCAGGGTTCAGATTGCCATACCAAAACCATCGGTTTTTGTTTCGGAGCAGAAAAAACCTACTGCAAGCGTTGTTCTCCTGCTTTCTCATCCTATTTCCGCTTCACACGTCAAGGCGATTCAGCATATTGTTGCATCAAGCGTTCCGGGTATGCAACCGAATGATGTTTCGGTGGTAAGCTCCGATGGCACCCTGTTAAGCGTTTCCAAGCAGCAGGCTGCTGAGAACGAAAAGATTAAATATCAGAAGCAGATAGAGAGTTCGTTAGAAGAAAAGATCAAGAAGCTGCTTAGCCCGATTGTAGGAAAGAAATTTTCGGTTGCCGTTAAGGTTGATACCGATTTTAGCAAACTAAGCAAGCAATCGATTGTTTATGACCCCAATTCGGTTCCGGTAAGCGAGCAATCCTCGACTGAAAAAAGCAGCAAGGTTGTTTCCTCGGGAACCCCCGGTGTTGTTTCCAATACTACAAAAAATCCTACTTCCCAATCAAAACTTTTTCCCGTTTCATCGAAAAAAACCGTTACGACAAATTATGATGTGGGAAAAACCGTTACACAAAGCAGCTTAGAGCCTGGCAGAATAAAGCGCATAAGTGCTGCTGTTGTTGTTGATGGAATCTATACGACCGACAAAAAAGGGAAATTGATTTATCATCCGCGTTCGGCTTCCCAGATGAAAAAGATAACCGATCTTATTGCCTCAGCCGTTGGTTATGACAAAAGCAGAGGCGACCAGCTTACGGTAACAAATATTCAGTTTGAACTTCCAAAAACGCCACCTGCAGTAAAAGTCAGCTCAATCTCATCCATTTCCGACAAAATTCGTAAATTTGCAACACCGTTGCGTTATCTGCTGAGCGTTATAGTCTTCGTCATTTTGTATCTGTTTGTTGCAAGACCATTGATAAAAAATCTTTCAAAACCGATAGCCCAACCTGCCGGAAATCTGAATCAAACCTTTGTAGGACAAAAAGTTTCCGATATCGAAAGCAGGGTCAAAGAAGAATTTGAGGAGGCTTCTCGGTTAACCGAAGATCAGATAAGGGAAAAACAGATGAACGAAAATATAAAAAAAGAGGTGAACGGTTCACCTGAAATAGCTGCTGCCATTGTTAAAGATCTGATAAATGAATAGCGCCAATGGATAATGTCGATTCCGAAAAGATATCCGGAATAAGAAAAGCTGCAGTAGTGATTGTAGCGCTTGGAGAGGAACTGGCGACAAAAGTCTATAAATATCTTTCAAAAGAAGAGATTACCTTGATTTCCGAGGAGATTGCAAGAATCAGATCTATCGATTCCTCGATTGCCTCACCAATTCTAAAAGAGTTCCATAATCTGATGAGGGCAAATCTTTATGTTAAAGAAGGCGGAATAGAGTATGCCAAAGAGCTTATAATGAAAACACTGCCTGAGCATGAAGCGAAAGCCGTTATAGAAAGGCTTGAGAAAACATTAAAATACGGTGACAGTTTTTCTTTTCTTTCCAGAGTGGGGACGAGTGACCTGATAAAGTTTCTCAAAAACGAACATCCTCAAACCATTGCTGTTGTGCTTGCTAATATGAAGCCAAAACAGGCTGCTGACATTCTCTCTCAATTGGACGAAAATCTTCAGGATAAGGTTATGCTTAGAATGGCAAATACCGAAAATGTCTCGCTTGAGATTTTGAAGAAGGTATCTGATATTCTCAAAGAACGTCTTAAGAATGTTCCGGTATCCGCCGGAATTGAGATTGGCGGGGTAAAAAACGCTGCAGAGATTTTCAACAATATCGGAAAGGACAGTTCCAAAAGAATATTGGAAAATATTGCCAGAACAGACGAAAACCTTGCCGCACAAATACGGGATCTGATGTTTGTTTTTGATGATATTGCCAAACTTGACGACAAAGCTATTCAGGAGATACTCAAGCGGATTGATAAAAAGAATCTTACCATTGCTTTGAAGGCTACCACCGATGAGATCAGAGAAAAGATCTTCTCCAACATGACCTCAAGAGCTGCTGATGTTCTGAAGGAGGAGATGGAGTATCTGGGAGCGGTTAAGGTAAAAGATGTTATGGCTGCCCAGCATAGTATCGTAGAGGAGATAAGAGCAATGGATGAGGAGGGGGTAATATCGCTTTCTTCAGGAGAGGAAGATGAGTATATTTCTTAAAAAACCGGATGGCTGCAATTGTGTCGTGGATAATGACCCGCGTTCCGTATTTAACGATTTGTCAAAGAAGAATATCACCGAAGATTTAAACTATCAAAAAGGGTATATTAAAGGTAAAGAAGACGGAGTAAAGCTGGGCAGAAAATCTGCTGAAGAAAAGCTTAAATCCGATTATGAAAATGCATTCAAAAATATTGAGGAATCTGTTGAGAAACTAAATAGAGCATATAAAGGTTATCTTGATATTATAAAGGCGCTTCAGTCGAATCTTCCAAAGTTGATTATAGCGGTTGCCGAAAAACTGATAGAACACAAGCTGAGTGAGGATGACGGGGCTATAGTTAAAAGTATAATTGAACGGCTATCTGAAAAGATAACATCTGAGTTTGTAGTTTATGTGTCTGAAAATGACAAAGAACGCTTGAGTGTCGATAATTTCGTAAGCATAAAAGCGAACAAGACGCTCAAACCCGGTGAGGTGGTTCTGGATTGGAAGCAGGGTCATGTGGACGGCAGGTTTGAGACAAAGATAAAAAATTTAAAAGAGTGGATAGAAGGTATCAACCTTGAAGAATTTATCAGCAAGGATTAAAGGTATCAGAGAATCCGATCCGTATAGCTATTCCGGCAAGGTAGAAAAGGTGATCGGTCTTACGATACGCTCAACTGGCATTCCGGCGCGGCTGGGTGATTTTTGCACAATCCACACCGATAAAGATAACCGGCTGCCTGCTGAGGTTGTAGGTTTTGATGAACAAAACATCTTTCTTATGCCTCTTGGACCAACCGACGGTATTGCAGCGGGAAATATGGTAACTTTGGATAAGCATGATCTTTCCGTGGGTTGCAGCGACAAACTTCTTGGGAGAGTTGTTGACGGATTAGGCAGTCCGATAGACTCCGGTGAACAGATTATGCCTGTTGATTACTATCCGCTGTTTGGAAAGCCTATTTCTCCGCTTGCCAGGGGAATCATAAATAAACCTTTGGAAACCGGAATAAAAGCGATAGATTGTTTTGCCACATTGGGCAAGGGACAAAAGATCGGCATATTTGCCGGTTCCGGAGTCGGCAAAAGCACGCTTATGGGTATGCTTGCCAGAAGCAGTGATGCCGATGTGAATGTGATTGCTTTGATTGGAGAGCGCGGTCGCGAGGTGAAAGAGTTTATCGATAGGGATCTGAAAGACGGATTGGGCCGTTCGGTTGTTGTTGCCGCCACAAGCGACCAGCCGCCTTTGCTGAGGCGTGAGGCTGCCTTTTGCGCAACTGCCATAGCCGAGTTTTTCAGAGATATGGGCAAGGATGTGCTTCTTGTTATGGATTCGGTGACACGATTTGCGATGGCTCAAAGAGAAATCGGGCTTTCAATAGGTGAACCGCCTTCGACAAAAGGATATACACCTTCGGTGTTTTCTCTTCTTCCAAGGCTTATGGAAAGAGCAGGCAAAATCGAGGATTCCGGAAGTATAACGGCGATTTATACGGTTTTGGTTGATGCGGACGATTTTAACGAGCCGATTTCGGATGCGTGCAGGTCTATACTTGACGGTCATATAATTCTTTCCCGTGAAATAGCCGAAAGAGGGCTTTATCCTCCGGTTGATATAAACAAGAGCATCTCTCGCTTGATGCCGTATTTAAAAGATAAGAATGCAATGTTTATTGCCTCAAAGGCAAGACATCTCAAGGCGATATATAATGAAAACAGCGATCTTATAAAGATCGGAGCATACAAAAAAGGCACTGACCCTTCGATTGATGAGGCGATTGTCAAGGTTCCCCAAATAGACAACTTTCTGATGCAAGCCTCTGACGAGCGGTTTGATAGCAAGGAAAGTTTTGCTATATTAAGCGGTATAGTAAAATGAAGAAGATAAAAATGTTGGTAAAAATCATACGGATAAAAAAAGGCGCGATGAACAGCCTGCGAATTGTTCTTGCCGGCTATTTTAAAGAAGAATCCCATATTGAAAAGGAGATTTCCGAATTAAGCAAATCGCTTGAATTCAACAATGCGTTGTATGAGAGTATGATAGCAATGAGATCTCCTGATATAAAACGTTTGGAACGATTGTTTACCCTACGTTCTTTAATAGAGAATCAAATCGGCATATCGGAAAAAAGACTCAAAGAACTGTCCGAAAAGATTAACAATGTGCGAAATCAAATAACTGAGGTTCGCAAAGAGATTAAGCTTTATAAATCGCTGAAGGAAAAAAGATTACAGCAGATTAAAGATGATATTGCTAAAGCCGAACAGAAAGAAAGCGATGATATTGCCGGCATTAGATTTTTGAACCGGATGCAGAATGGGTTGTAGAGTTTTAAAAATTTTCGGCTTTTTCCTTATCGGTTTTTGTTTTGCTTCTCAGGCTTTTGCGGGTGGAAATATCAATAAATCATCTGGTAGTTCTCAGGCGTTATACGACAAAGCTATTAAGAAAGAGATAGCTGATTTATCGAAACTTAAGTCGGAGATAATCAAAGAGCAGAACCGCCTCAAAGAGCTAATAGAGGAGTATAAAAAGGCAAAAGCGGATATGCAGGAAACCATTACACAGGTGAAAAACAAAAATTACAAGATGATAGGCTCTATAT
>JALWSW010000226.1 GCA_027080125.1 Campylobacterales bacterium
CTTTTTAAATTATACATATTGTACTAAGATAGATGGACATATTTTGTACATTTATATTAATTTTTGTAAATCTATTTGTAATATCTAAAATTTTAATCTATAGTCAAAATACGACCACAATATTCTTTATAATTTTACTAACAAAACAAACAAAGGGAAAAGATGGAAGCAAAAGAACAAGCACTGGAGATGATAAAAGAACTCTTTTTGATTGTAGAACAGCACCTGCATCAAGAAGCACTAAAAAACAATAACTTTTTTCTCTATAATTTGTGGAGTGAGAGACACTACACCTATCTTGAAGTTACAGATCTCTATAAAATAAAAAAGCTCGATTTAAGTATGCTTGATATGGAATGTTTGTTTTCTGAGTTTGGCTATCTAAGCACTTTGGAGGAGTTCAATATAAGCGGAAATTACATCGCAGAACTTCCCGATAGTTTGTGGAATCTCCATAATTTCAAATCTCTTTCTCTTGGTTCTCCTGTTTTTGGAGGCAATCCTTTTAAAGAGCTCTCTCCAAAGGTAAAAAATCTCAAAAACTTGGAGATACTCGATATATCGCTGTGCAATAATATCACCACACTCCCAAAAGAGCTGCTTGAACTTGATAGTCTTTTATATCTGCGTTTATCACAAGAGAATCTCTATAAATCAGATATTGTTCAAACTCTAAAGAACGAAACAGAGTGTTGTGTCCTCTTAGAAGGGACACTGCCACCTATTGAGCAGCTACTTGGAGCAATTAATGAGTAAAGCTCAATTTAGAGTAACTGATAAACCGGTCTATTTTTCCGATGCACTTGAGGCACAAGAGTATGCAAAAAAAAATCCCGGATGTACTATTACCAGAGCAGAAGCAAGCGAATATCCTCTAATGGATCATACACCACAATCCATATTGCAACATCTCGATAAATCTATCATTGCACAAAGTGATGCGAAAAAAGAGATTGCACTTACTCTTTACTATCATACCCTCAAATCAAAATACCAAAATGCCAATCAAATCCAATCAAGTGCCCCCATTATGCTCATTGGTCCAACGGGTTCTGGTAAAACTTTTATTGTGCAAGAGGCGTGTGCATATCTTGGTGTACTTTTTATCCATGTTGATACATCGAGTATGGTAAGTGAGGGGATAGTGGGATACAATACAAGTAAACTTGCAGCTGATATAGTAAAAAAAGCTAATCTCGATATTCAAAAAGCTGAGCAGTGTGTAGTATTTTTTGACGAGATGGATAAGCTTTTTCACCCTGATAATGACGAATATGGTTCTGAAGTCTCTCACCAGCTTTTGCGCTTTATAGAAGGAACAACTGTCAATATACCCAAACAAGATATTGGCGGCGAGAAAGAGCTTAAACTTGACACCTATAAAATGCAGTTCATTCTCGGTGGAGCATTTCAGTGGATAGTTGATAAAAAAGAATCAAAGACATCTAAAAACATGGGTTTTTTACAAGATGACTCAACCGTTATAAACAAGCAAACAGAGATAACATTAGAAAATCTCTACGAAGAAGATGTCCCAAAAGAGTTGCTTGGAAGAATGCATACTATTGTGAATCTCTACTCACTTACAGAAGAAGATTATTATAAAATACTTACGCAAAGTGATAAATCACCTCTGCAAGAGTTTATTAACAAAGTGGAATTTCACGGGGATAGTGTTATAGTAGATAATGAAGTTATTCATGCAGTTGCAAAATATGCAGCAGATAGTGATTTGGGAGTGCGTTCACTTCGTCAGATACTTAAAAAGCTTTTTAGCGATGCTCTCTTTTTAGCACCGGGAGCTGAACATAAAATACACCATATTAAATATAACGAGGAGGATTATCTATGGAATTAGTTGAAACAAGTGGATCGGATAGAGATATAACTATTATGGAGATAAGAGATACGGAGCAAAGAGTTTTAAACTATATGTTGCTATCGGCTTCAAATTTTGATGATATAGTAGCGCAGTTGCAAGAAACTCATTTTTTGTTTACAATACATAAAAGAATTTTTAGACAATTAGTTTTAAATAAAGATCTTTTTTTTCAAGATAATACTTTTACTACATCAATGGACTTCTTCACTTCTTTTATATGGAATCATGCACGAGTAAAGGAAGCTACCACAAAAGAGATTTTATCTCAAAAAGCTAGTACAGATATAAAAAATGACCTTAAAACTATGCAGACACTCTATGCTCAACGAGCAATGAATCTGCTGAGTGAAGAAAATAACATCGTTACAGTTATTGCTGAAGATAAAAACAGTTATACTGAATCGCACTTTCTAAATGGCTTAGTTATAGAGATAGTAACAAGAAGAATAATGCGCTTACCAAAAGATCAGTTGTTTTACTACTACGAAGATGCACTTAATTTTCTCTCCGGAAAAGATTTAGAATCTAAGGGTTTTGAAGTAAAAGTTGCTTTTAATGAGAATAAGGATGGAGTTAAACTAATACATATCAAAACGGATTTGTCCGAATTACATTGGGTTGACAATTTATGTGCATGGGCTGACAAATATGGATTGGATAAAAAAACATTCCCAAGAACAAGACAAAAACTGGAAGATTTGAAAGTGCTGGATATCACTGACAAAGGGATTGAAGAAATCCCAAAAGAGATATGTAAAC
>JALWSW010000227.1 GCA_027080125.1 Campylobacterales bacterium
GCGCTCGGCACTGGGCTTGGCTGTGGAAAATCATTATGCGTATGCGGTTTTTCTTGATGGAGAATTTCCGAGATTTTCAGATTATGTAAAAGATAACATTGATTTCTTGCGCGAAATGGAAGGAGATACCATAAGTGTAGGTGCAGACTCACCTGATGATGCGGAACTTACTCCACTTACGATAGAGGAATTGGGTGAGAAGATGCGCGAGGCTGATTTTATAATTCCATACGGCTTGCCGAAGCAGAGCGCCAAACAGCCTGACTGCGCATAGGGGGAAAGCATGGCAGAAGATAAAAAAATGAAGATTTTGCATGTTTACAAATCCGAACCTGATGAGAACACAAAAAAGCTCGTGGAGATTTTAAGCAGAGACAGAGATGCTGATGAGTTTAAACTTTATGAACCTCATCCTGATTATGAGAGGTTGGTGGAGATGATTTTTCAGGCGGATCAAACCGTTAGCTGGTGGTAGAGTGATATATTATAAGAATACGGGATATATATCTTATGTACTTAGATGGTTTACAAATACTTACGATTATAAGGCTCAAAACATTAATCCGTATTTGTTGCAGATAATAAAATATAAAGTATTTTGAGAGGAGTTGCAAACAGGTGTCGCTGTTTCCGCTATTTGTAAATCTTGAAGGGAAAAGTGTGCTGGTGGTAGGTGGAGGGAAAACCGCTTCAAGGAAAATCAAAGGGTTGCTACCGTTTAAGGCGAATATCGTTGTTGTAGCAGATAAAATCTCACAATCTATAATGAAACTTTATAAAAATGGAACAATTAACCTGTTTGAAAGAAAATTTAGATTCTCAGATCTAAATGATAAAGATATGGTTATTGCGGCTATTGATGATACCGGATTGCAAAAAGCAATATATGAGCAATGCAGTGCTATGAATATTGCGATAAATTGCGTTGATAGCCCTTCCTGCTGCTCATTTATATTTCCTTCGCTTATTGTAAAAGGCTCTCTTGTCGTAGGAATCTCGACCTCATCAAAGGCTCCTGCGGTTTCCAAGGAGATAAGGAAAATGATCACAAAGATACTCCCGGATAATATCGATAAAATAATAGAGGAAATGGCAGAGTTAAGACACTCTGCCATAAAGGGAAAATCAAGACAAAATATGATTAAGCGGATTGTATCGGAAAGATTCCGCAAGCTGCAGACCGAATGAGCACACCGCGCATATATCTGTCGGCTGTTAGAAAAAGCTCAGGCAAAACAACTATTGCAGTTGCCATAAATAGAATATTGGCGAATCGGGATATTAAAGTTCAGCCTTTCAAAAAGGGACCAGACTTTATTGATCCTATGTGGCATTCTCAGGCAGCGGGAAGGCAATGTTACAATCTCGATTTTTTCTTTGTGAATAACAAAAAATGGTTAAAAGACTATTTTGTATCAAAAATCGAAGGCAAAGAAATTGCTATTATAGAAGGCAATCACGGACTATTTGACGATATAAATATACTCGGCGGAAGCGATAATGCCGCTATGGCAAAGCTGACAAAATCTCCGATAATTCTTATCGTGGATGTAAAACAGATGGGCAGAACCGTTGTGCCTCTCATCATGGGTATGAAGGATTTTGATAAGGGAATAAACATTGCCGGAATAATATTAAACAGAGTGAAAAGCAAACGTCACCAGTCTCGTCTGGAAAAGGCTATCAGGCATTATACGGGAATTCAGATTGTCGGTTCAATACCCGAAGATGACTCTATCACTGTTGAGCAAAGACATTTGGGGCTTTCGGCTGTTTTAAACAGAAATGCAATGGAAACACGTATAGCTCAGATAGCAGCATATCTATCCAAATATATAGACATAGATGCTATAATCAAAATAGCAAACAGCGCAGGCAAGATAGATAAGGTTGCACACAGAGATCAAAGTAGGAGGAATAAACGGTTTGATTTGAATATCGGCATTGCTTATGATGAAGCGTTCAACTTCTACTATAAGGATAACTTGGATGAAATTGAAAGGCTTGGAGCTAAAATTGTAAAATTTTCTCCCCTGCATGACAGGATTCTACCAAATGTAGATGCCATATATCTGGGCGGAGGATTTCCGGAGCTATTTGCAGAAACTCTGCAGAACAACCTCTCAATGAGAAGCTGTTTGAGAAAGAAAATTGAGGAAGGGCTTTTTGTGTATGCGGAATGCGGCGGGCTGCTGTATCTAACTGAAGATATCAAATATAATAATAAAACATATGATATGGTCGGCATATTCAAGACGCATACCTGTTTTACCAAAAAACCGAAAGGGCATGGCTATGTGAGGTTGAAACCCAAGAACCAATATAAGAACAGTTGGTATGGACAGACACCCGAGATTAGAGGTCATGAATTTCATCACGGAAATTTTGACAAATTTGAGGGCATGAGATCTGTTTTTGATATAACAAGAGGCTACGGCATCGACGGGGTGTGCGATGGAATTATCTACAAAAATGTTCTTGCAGGCTTCACGCACGTTCACGCCTTGAGTTCGCCTTTATTTTTTAAGTCATGGCTTGAGTCTGTATACAGAGAAACTCCCGCCATGATAGACAAATCGGCATAGATACTTGAGCATATTTAAACAAATAGGAGTTTTTGGAAGATGATTATAAAGATAGGTATCGCAGATAGCATGTTGCAAAATAAATATGTGTTAAAAAATTTTGAGACAGTAAATTCTCTTTTTAACCTCAAAGGGATACCTGTCTTTTTAGATAGCCATGATCTGAATAAACTTATTCAGATGCTATTGAAAAATCAGATTGATTGCGCTGTTATCGATTCCGATCTCCAGCCGGAACTTATGATCGATAAGTTGGATTGGTTCTGGATGCCATACAGCCATAACGATGCAATAAATGGGAAAAATAATAAAGTCAGTATAATTTTTAAAAAAAATGATGAACGATTTTTGAAGATACGTTTGCTATTTTGCAAGGTCGTAACATTTATAGGCAGTGGTATTGGCAACGCCGATATGTGCAGCGTGGCAGGTTTGAAAGCCTTGAAAAGCTGCGAAGTTTGTCTTCATGATTCACTTATTGACTATTCTATATTAGATAACTTACCTTCAAACGCAAAAATTATAGATGTAGGAAAAAGATGCGGCCATCATAAAATGAGCCAAACTGCAATAAACGATCTGATTGTGAAATATGCAAAAATGGGATTCAGAGTTATCAGACTTAAAAGCGGTGATCCTTCAATTTTTGGCCGTCTGGCAGAAGAGATAGAAGCCTTAAACAGTTTTCACATTCCCTATCGTGTCATTCCCGGCATGAGTAGTTTGAATGCCATAACTGCTAATAGCGGCGTTATACTAACAAGAAGGGGCGTGAATAGGGGATTTTGCGTTACCTCTGCAATCAAACATGGTGGTAGTGTTGCGCCTCTTAATATTGAAGAGATAAAGAAGTTACCTTTTATATATTACATGGGTGTGAAAGTTGTAAAAAATATAGTCAAAACACTAATTAAGGATGGTTTATCCCCTGACACAAAGGCTATAATGATTTTTGCAATAGGAAGCGAAAATGAAACAGTTATCAAGGGAGATCTTAAAAATATAGTGGAAAGGATAGAACGTTTCAGAAAGAATAACAATCTTCCAGGATTATTTATTGTTGGTAATGTTGCAGAATATATTTCGAATAAAGGTCTTTTAGAAAGGCGGAGGATATTGATAGTAGGCTGTAAAAAAAAGTCAGAGCAGGTTGCAAGAGAGGTAGAGGATTTCGACGGCATACCAGTAAAATATAAGATTAATATGCGTATGACCGTTTCTAAGGAACAATTATTAAATATTGATAAGTACAACTTTATTCTTATGGATGAGGTAGAATCGTCCGTTTTTCTGATAAAAGCATTAATTAAATATAATATCGATATACGCAAAATACCTGCTATTATAAGCGCTGCACAAACTGTTTCCGATTCTCTAAAATCCTTCGGCATTGTTCCAACCATAGATATAGACAAAATCGATAAAGAAAAGCTTTCGGATATAATTGAAAATAAGAAACTTTTATATATCCACAGTAAAGGAATTTCCAGAAATTATGCAGCTGTCTTGAGAGACAATCGTGTGAATTTTAAAGAGTTAGTTATCTGTGAAAATGTTAAGTTGAACAAAAAACTACCCGGTTTTGAATTTGTATTGTTTTTAGACACTGAGCATTTTCACAATTTTGTTACGCAACAAAATTTGGAATGTTTGAGGGGAAAAAATATAATTGTTGAGAATGAAGAGATTAAGGGCTATTTGAGTCGATTTTCCATTAATTCTGTTATTTTAAAGCGAAATAAAGGCACGCCGATTAGCCCACTTATTGAATTTATTATAAAATCACAATTTAAGAGTATGAACCGCAAAATATCGGTTCCGCTCCGATATTCAAGCGCTTGATATTTTTGTTGGTTATGTTATAAATAGCTGCAAACTATGAATGAGGTTAGAACAAAGTGAAAAAGACGTTTGAAGATACAATCGAGGATAACGCCATAATAATGGCTGAGCTTATGTTTAAAATGGAAAAAGCGTGCCGTCTAAAAGAGGAGCTTTTTTGCAGTAAAACAGGAATATCGCCAATGGAACTCAGGTGCTTGAGAGAATTACTGGAAAACCGTTTTCCCTCAATAAGAGAGCTTTCGGCAAAAATGGATCTGACGCCTTCGCGTGTTACTCATATCATAAACGGACTTGAGAAGAAAAAGCTTATAGAAAGAAAAATTGATGAAGATGACAGAAGGGTGATAAAAGTAACACTCAGCGACAATGGCAAGACATTTGCGCAAAAGATAATGAAGGATTATATACGATTTCATTTGGAAATTATTAATCTTATTGAGAAAAACGAATTGAATCAGATGCTTTCATGTCTTCAGCGTTTTCTTAATTCAGTTACGTATTTCATAAATAATAACAAGTGTCTTAATAATAAAAATTCATCCGTTGGCGACTAATATTAAACTAATTTGATCTGGATAACAAAGAATTGCCGCTTTTGAAGGGTATAATTGAAAAATATATCCAAGCTTTTTCAAGGCATTGTTAAAATTGATATGTCCGGCTATCGATACTATAGCAAACAGTAGAAAACAGAAAGCGACTGATATTGCATAGCTGATTTTTCCATCAGGAAAAACTCATTTCCGAATCAGCTGAACGCTTTTGCACATTTTTCGTCCTCAAAATAAATTTTTCGACGATGCAATTCGTAATATTGACAATAAAAATTATATGGTTAGAGTATCACATAACTATGAAAAAGTTGCCGGATCCTATCTTATTAATCGGCTCTGAAAAGGTTGAGATTGAAATTGTAGCGATAGCTTGCAAAGCATTGGGCTATGATCAATACGAGACTGCCACCGTTAGTGATATAAAAAGCGACAGTTTCAAGCTCAAACATTACTCTTTTGCCATTATCCTGGAGAAATTCTTCACCGATCAATTAAAAGATTTCGTCAAACTTCTGCGCAATAGGCAAAGCAATCTGCCTATTATCTTTTTCTCAAAATACAGCACCGTTAAAATTGAAAACACCATCCGCCTTCCAAGCATCACCCTCGTAAGAAATATGGAATACGCAATCAAGAAACTTGATTCATCCCCACAAGAAGATGTTGAAGCTGCTCAAAACGGAACAACCAAATTATCCGCCATCATAGCGGATATAACTGACGAGGAAAAATTAAAAACCGTTATAAAAAAGACAAAGCAGCAACCGGCAACAAAATCAGCAACAATCCTTGATCTGGAAAGAAAACAGCATCTATACGATACGTTTGTTTTTGCAACAAATAATGTAACCGGCGATTATGTATCCTTGTTTTTTCATGAAGGATATGTTTTTTTGGTGGATTTTTCCAAAACCGAAGATCAGATAAATCAGATATACAATTGGCAGGATGTAACATATAACACGCTGAGCATCGACGACCAACAGGTTATACGCTTCCTTAGAAAAAGTAAAACAGGTTGGAGAAAATCCGAGTTTATATGGAACGCATCAAAATATTTAACAACTGATACCATAAAAGCCCTAAATATATTTCCGGAGGGAAGCTTCAAAATCTCGCTTGTTGCGCCCTCATTTATAATCTCGAGATATCAGACAAGAATCAAGCATTTTTCACTCGCCTCGCTTGCTTCAGGCGATTGGACGCTTCAATCCTTGCAATACAGATTTCCTACCCATTTTGACGAAATATTAAAGGTTGTTACGGCACTCTACTTCGGAAATATCGTTGATATAGTAAAGAGAAAATCATCAATATCTTCAAATTACAAAACTTCAAAAACCGACGGCACTGAAACGGCTATCAAATATAAAACCGTTGTAATAAAAGAGGGATTTCTCGCAAAAATTATCAATAAAATAAGAGGTTTGTGATGCCTGCATACAAGATTTTGGTAACAGGTCCGTTTAACTCGGGAAAAACAACATTTATAAAAACCGTAAGCGATATAGCGCCGGTCAAAACGGAAAAGATTGTGACAGAAAAAGAATATATCGGTATAAAAGAAAAAACTACCGTCGCTATGGATTTCGGAATGATTGCGATAGACAAAAAGGATAATCTTGTGCTGCATCTATACGGAACACCGGGGCAAACACGATTTGATTTTATGTGGGATATATTGATTGACGGCGCGCTTGGCATTGTTATACTTGCCGATTCCACCGACAAAAAGTCCGTAAACGCAATACCAGTATATCTTAATTTTTATAAATCAAAAGGCGTGGATATTCCGATTGTAATAGGTTTGACAAGGGCAGATAAAAACGACTCTATTTATGATATCGGCAACATTGCTCAATCGTTTCCGGTGCTAAAAATTAATGCTGAAGATAAAGAAGATGTCAAAAAAACATTGCTAACTCTATTGGAAAGATTCTCAGAACAATCCTACGGCAATGCTAAGTATTGAAGCCGAGCTCAATCTGATTATAGGTCGGTTTATGGAAGCGCATCGCAACATCAAAAGTTTGACCGTTGCAACCACTGACGGCTTTCCAATCAGCCACACCGGCAAAGGTGACCCAGATGTAATATCTGCTGTCGTTTCACAAATCATCGATAATATAAAAAAGCTGGAAAAGTATAATATATTCCCCGGTGCGAAATATCTGTCCATTTCAGATGAAGACGGAAACTGGATCTATGGCAAGGTTTCGGGATTTGAAGAACTGGATTTTTGTGTTATAATGGTTTCGCGAAACATTCACGGATGTCAGGGTTTGCTTGAGGAAATCACAATAGAGATAATAAGAATTTATCTAAAACATAGGCAATTCCTAAAATATGCAAATAATAAAAGGAGGGGAACTATATGAATGAAAAGGCAATGACAGCCGTTTTGGAGTATCTCAACGAATCATCCGGCGAGATTAAAGGCTCTGCAGTAGTAAGCGGAGACGGTTTGACTATGGCAAGCATTCTTCCCTCAGATATCGATGAGGACAAGGTAGGCGCCATGGCAGCAGCGATGGCATCGTTAGGTGAAAGAGTATCCGAAGAGCTCGAGCAGGGCACTCCTGAACAGGTTCTGGTTCGCTCTTCCGAAGGCTATCTTTTGCTTGTAAAAGCCGGAGAGGAAGCCGTTCTTGCAACACTTGCAGGCAAAAACGCCAAACTGGGTCTTATATTTCTGGATGTAAAAAGGGCAGCAAAAGAACTGGAAAAAATCATCTGAAAAAATAAAGGGAGATTGATATGGCTGAAATCAACGAGGTTCTATCCGGTATAGTCGAACAAGATAGCATAGTTGTGCCAAGACACGCTCTTGTCCTGTTTTATGAAGGTGTTTTAAAGGTAGCAGGATTTGGCTTGGGCGGGATGCTTGTTATGGCAGGGAAAAAAGCCGGCCTCACACTTGCAGAGCAGTTTAGAAAAGAGCTTGGCAGAGATATTACAACGGAAGAAGCGGTAACTGTCATGTCAAAGCTGTTCGAATTGACAAAAACCGGAAGCGACCTGCAAATATCTGTAGAGGGAAATCAGATAAAACTTAGTATGAAAAACTCTTTTCTTGCAAAGGATTTGAGCAACAAAAAACCGGTTTGCAAACCGATTTCCGGTTTTATAATGGGATTTTTTGGCAGCATAACCGGCAAAAATGTGAAGGTTTCAGAAACCCACTGCATGGCTCAGGGCGAGCAGGAGTGCCTATTTGAGGGTAAAATATCATAAAAAAAACCGGATTGACAGCTTTTTGTCAGAATAGTTTCGTGGGTTGATAGACACATCAAGCCATATCGGCAAAAGTTGAATATAAGTAACTTAGATTCGGTTATCAGTCTCAAAAAACAAAAGACGGCTATTTTGCCGTTGCTATTTCTAAGGCAAGAAGAATCGGTATAATCTTAACTTCATCCGCTTTACCGACATTGCAAGATACCGGGGTCAGGAAAAATTTATTCAGGCAAGCAGAACCGCTACCAATCCGGCAAGGAAAATACCGTCAAAAGTTCCTGCTCCTCCTATAGAGAGCACTCCGCTTCCAAGCAGTGCCGAATCGCTTATATGCATAAGATCGGCTCCTATTAAAACTCCCATAGAACCGGAGATATAGGCAACCGGAGCACTGTTTCTGGGAGAAACAACAAGTGCGACAACCGCTGCAATCAAGGGCGGCAAAAGCATCGGAACCGCTATACCTACTCCGCTTATAGGACGAGCAAGTTTATACATAACAGCTGCAACTATTAAAACCGCTATAACTATTTTTGATATGGGTACGCCGCTTTTGGCAATAAGCCACCCTGATACCACAATCGGAATTAAGGCCCCTCCTACATTAAGCGCGACAATACTGGTTCCCGAACCAGCCGCATAATCCAAAAAAGGCGAAAAAATATATGCGCTTTGCGGCGATATGCCGGATGAGCTTATAGTAGCTATCGGTATGTTTATAAAACTGCCGAGCCAACTTGAAATAAGCAGAATAAAAACAGAGCGTCTTGAAAGATGCAGTTTTTCAAAACTTTTTACTATAATCCCTATTTGTATCAGAAAAAAAAGCGCACCGACAGCAAAAATGAGCAATAAAAGCGACAAAATCGCATAAGGAATCAAAAACATTTATATCATAATACTTCCGGTATAAAATTATTCAAGATAACCTGGGGATTTTGGTCTGAATAATCTTGCTTGTCCATAAAATAAAACCGATTTAACTGATTCGTAATACCGGTTTGAATGTAAAATCCAATTCTGATATTGACAAGACAGAAATATGCTCTATTATATCAGCATATCGGAAAATACTTATATAGTGGAGAAAATTGGTTGTTTAACTGGTTACTTGAAGCCGTTAATTTTCTTGTTGAAAAGGTTTTTGACATATCTGTCGGCTCGAAACTTGGATCTGCACTGCAGTTCTTTTTTTATGACACAATCAAGATTGTAATACTTCTATCGGTAATGATATTTCTAATCTCCTATATCAGAAGCTACTTCCCACCCGAAAGAACAAAGAGAATTCTTGAGCGCTTCAGTGGCATATCAGGAAACATTATGGCATCTCTTCTGGGAATCGTAACTCCGTTTTGCTCCTGCTCTTCGATTCCGCTTTTTATTGGATTTGTTGAAGCCGGAATTCCTCTCGGAGTAACATTTTCCTTTCTTATTACCTCTCCCATTGTCAATGAAGCCGCCTTTATAATCTTGCTGGGTTTGTTCGGTATAAAAATCGCCGCTATATATACGGCAAGCGGAATAATTCTCGGAATTATCGGAGGAGTGGCAATAGGAAAGTTGAAGATGGAAAAATATGTGGAAGAGTATGTTTACAAAATGCAGATAAAAAGCGCGGAGCTTGTAAAATTGACCCAAAAAGATAGGGTAAAATTTGCATTGAGTAATGTGGAAGAGATAGTGCAAAGGATATGGCTGTTTCTTATAATCGGTATCGGCATAGGCGCAGCTATTCACGGGTGGGCACCTGAGGATATACTCAGTAGATACGCAGGTCCTGATAACCCATTTGCCGTTTTCGTAGCCGTTATTGCCGGAATCCCGCTTTATTCAAACGCAATAGGAACCATACCGATTGCCGAGGCACTAATAGGAAAAGGTGTCGGAATGGGAACGGCTCTTGCCTTTATGATGGCAATAACTGCTCTGTCGCTGCCGGAAATGGTTCTGTTGAGAAAGGTTATAAAACCGAAACTGATAACTGCGTTTGTTATGATTACAGGCTCAGGAATAGTTATCATAGGTTATCTGTTTAACAATATTATTGCGTAACATCAGTTACATAAAAACAAATTGAAAGGAGTAGATAATGGTTATTAAAATTTTAGGAAGCGGATGTCCCAGATGCGTCAGAACATACGAAAACGCGGAAGAAGCACTGAAAAATCTCG
>JALWSW010000228.1 GCA_027080125.1 Campylobacterales bacterium
CATCAAGACGATAAAAGAGCATTTTGATATTGAATTTACGGCTGTTGTTAGAGGCGGTCCGATAATCAACGATGTAACCGCTGCGGATGCAAGATATGTAGGCATTGACCGATATGCAGAGATATTCGAATCGAGCTTTGCGGCTCCAGGGGCACTTGCAAAAAGAGATGAAAAGTTGAAAAAACTGTTTAATGATAGCGATATGATTATTTCCAAAGGGCAGGGCAATTTTGAATCGTTATCTGAGACCGGTTGGGCTGTCTATTTTCTTTTTCTTGCAAAATGCGATGTTGTTTCAAGGATAACGGGCAGCTCGCTTTTTTCGCCTCTGTTTTTCAAGCAAGCAGGTTAACTTCCAACGGCAAAATTTAAGAGTGTCGGAAGATGCCTTTATTCTAACATATAAAACCACCGTCTTTGACGGTGGTAGTTTATTGACAGAGAAGAGAATTTGAATACGATATAGAAGCCTGCCGAGGTGGCGGAACAGGTAGACGCAAGGGACTTAAAATCCCTCGGGAGTAATCCCATGCGGGTTCGATTCCCGCCCTCGGCACCAAGAAAAGCCTACATATATCAACAGATCTCGGCTATAATAAGAATTATTTTTCTTTTAAAACAAAGACCCTTGGTTGTTTTGCATCATATTTGTATCATAGATTTAATTTCTTTTACACCGATACAATCTTCTGATGGTATTCCATGACAAGGATAGAGAGGTCCAAATATCGAACACGCCGAAAGAATTAAGGGATAGTGACCTGCAAATACTCAAAGCCGTGTAATCATAGAAAATTCAGCCACCATTAACAACTATTTCCTCAAGTTTTTCCCAAATCCTCACCATTGCCAAAGTATCAAGACGACAATAAGCCAACAAATCTTTGCGTATCTCATCTCTTTTTGATTTATCTTTGAGCAGATGTAAATTTGCAAAAGTATCCATGGCATCCCCGCCGTTTTGGACACTACCCAGTTTCTTATAGTCAAGTTCATCATTATCTGGAAACATCGCAGGAAGTACTGCTTTTATGGAAAAGCTCCCGTTAAAGTTTGGGTGGTAATACCCTTTTTGTCTAAAAGGCACTATTAGATCAACAAATCTGTCGGTCAAGGATAAAAGCTCTTTTTCATATCTTGGAGTAAAAAGAGCCAACTCTTTTATCCTGCTTATCTCAAAAGATTGATTGTAAGCTACTATACTTCCTGTCGGTGTTATATCATTTAACATCTGTTTTATTAAATCCGGTCTTGGATCACTGTTCTCATCCCCAAGAAACTCTTTATGCTCCAAGCTGCCGTCTTCGTGCAATATATGCAGCGAGTATTGAAACGGTATCTGTTGATATGGTCTTTGGTTATCAAATCTCGGTATAGCTTCCTGAAAAGTCTCAAAGTCAAAAAAGTTTATAGGATACTTGATGGTATCTAAAAACCCTTTTATGATTTGTTTATCGATAGTTACTTTGCCATTTTCATAAGCTTCAACTTGCAGCTTTTGCGTATCATTAAGCGCTATATTGTGATCGATAATATCATCATACGAAACGATGCCGTCATTATAAAGTTCAAACTTTTTCCTTCCATTCATTCTATAAAGGTTAAATACTGACGGATTTGGAATATCTTTCCAACAAAACTTCCAAAAATCACACTCAAACGGGTCGCTGCAATGCAAACCTATATCAATATCCGGCATATCATCTTGTAACATTTTCTTAATTTGTGAAAGTTGCATAGGGATGTCATATTGCCTTTTTAAAACTTCATCTGTCACATCTTCTATGGCAAAAAGTTTTTTAAGATCTAACTTTCCTTCTCTTGTGTAGCTATTATCTATATGCACTATGTAAGCACGACCCGGCTTAATGGAATTTGACAAGGCATACCACTGAATAGAGGCATCATCAAGATGATACGCTTTAACTTCTGTACTTGCTTTTACCTCATACATATCCCAAACATCACCGCTTTTTACCAAGATATCCGCCATCGCAAAAATGCCATTTTCTTTGAAGGTAGCCTCGTAAATAATTTCAGTACAATTTGAAATAAGCTCTTTTGTTTTTTTGATCATCCCATCAAAATTGTTTGCATCAAACTCTATCTCCACCCCTCCTGGGAACAGCTCTTTTGCCAAATCCCCTACTTGATAGCCAGTAATAAAAAGTGATTCTTGAGAAGCATCAGGAGTATCTCTTAGCTCTGGTTTGTGTTTATATAGCCATAATGATTTGTGGCATTGTAGGCCTCTTATGTATTGGGATTTAGAGAGGGTCATTGTGTTAGCTCCATTTTGTAGTATTGCCGTATTTGCAGCTATAAGAGGGATGATAGTTTTCTACCAAGCCATTTTCATTGGGAACAGCTTTTTCTATGAGAAAAGTTGACTTGTCTTTTCTGGTGATTGCATAAAGATTTTCTGCAGGTGTTTTAGCGATAAATCGTTGCAACTGTTCTTCAAGTTTTGGATGGGCGTGAACATTTTTACCCGTGACAATAATCACTGGCGCATTGTGAAAATCGACTCTTTCAATCGGTGTCATAGCATATCTGTTTTTACTGATATTGGCAAATATTTCTAATGCATCGCCGGATTTTGCATTTTTGAGATTGAAAAGATT
>JALWSW010000229.1 GCA_027080125.1 Campylobacterales bacterium
CATCCTTGAAATACCACCCTTCCTGTTTTTTATTCCTAACATACTTCCGTTATCCGGAAGATGGACAAGGCCTGGTGGGCAGTTTGACTGGGGCGGTCGCCTCCTAAAGAGTAACGGAGGCGCGCAACGGTTGGCTCAGATGGTATGGAAATCCATCATAGAGTGTAAAGGCAGAAGCCAGCCTGACTGCGAGAGAGAAAGCTCGAGCAGAGACGAAAGTCGGTCTTAGTGATCCGGTGATTCCGTATGGAAGGGTCATCGCTCAACTGATAAAAGGTACTCCGGGGATAACAGGCTGATACCGCCCAAGAGTTCATATCGACGGCGGTGTTTGGCACCTCGATGTCGGCTCATCGCATCCTGGGGCTGGAGCAGGTCCCAAGGGTTTGGCTGTTCGCCAATTAAAGCGGTACGCGAGCTGGGTTCAAAACGTCGTGAGACAGTTTGGTCCTTATCTGTCGTGGGCGCAGGAGATTTGAGGGAAGCTATCCTTAGTACGAGAGGACCGGGATGGACGAACCTCTGGTGCACCGGTTGTTCTGCCAAGAGCATCGCCGGGTAGCTATGTTCGGCACCGATAACCGCTGAAAGCATCTAAGCGGGAAGCGGTTCCCAAGATTAAATCTCCCGGAGCGTTAAGCTCCCTGAAGGTCACAGGAAGACTACCTGTTTGATAGGCCGGATGTGGAAGCGCAGTAATGCGTGAAGCTGACCGGTACTAATAGACCGTGAGGCTTAACCGTCCTATTGTTTGGCAATTGAGTTACAAACGGACAAATAACATAGAAGCGGAAGAATAAGAACATAAGCAATAACATAAACATAAACAAGCAAAAATATAAACAAAAACAAAAGAGAAAAAAAGAGCTTTACATTGAAGCAAAGCTCTTTAACATAGTTGGCAATAAACTTAAAGCTGATTTATCTGCTTTAAGAGAGCCCCTCTGGTGGTTATAGAGCCGGGGAAACACCCGAACCCATTCCGAACTCGGAAGTTAAGCCCGGCGTCGCCGATGGTACTGAGATTCTTGGGAGAGTAGGTTGCTGCCAGGGGGGTTTATTTTTTATATTATCGATTGATATTCGGTTATATTCCAGATCGATATATTTCGTTCGGATCCTGATTTGTACTGTTGTAAAATGATTCTCTGAATTCTGAAAAACGATTTTCTTTTATGGCATTTCTCATCTCTGCCATTAAATCGTGCATATATTGCAGATTGTGAATTGTTGCAAGCGTGTAGTAAAGCAATTCGTGGGTATGATAGAGATGATTCAGGTAGCTTAATGTAAAATTCTTACAACAATAGCAGTTACAGCCGGTTTCTATAGGATTAAAGTTTTCAGTAAATCGGGCATTTTTTATCGATATAGCTCCACCTTTGGTGAAAAGTTGGCCGTTTCTTGCATTTCTGGTGGGCATTACACAATCAAACAGGTCTATACCCATAGCCACTGACTCGACGATATCCGAAGGTTTTCCAACCCCCATAAGATAACGCGGCTTATTTTGAGGCATAAGTCCGGATGTGTAGCTCATTATTCTGTGGAAATCCGCCTTATTTTCTCCAACCGATAGTCCCCCGATTGCAAAGCCGTCAAAATCGATTCCGGTTATCTCTTTTGCCGAGCGCAGCCGCAAATCTTCATATATTCCGCCCTGTATTATGCCGAATAGCAGATTATTGCTCTTTTTGTATGAGGCGCATCTTTTTGCCCATTTTGTGGTTATTTCCACTGCATCTGCCACATGCATATATGATGCGGTTCCGGCAGGACAGATATCCAAAACCATCATAATATCGCTTCCCAATTCTTCCTGAATTCTTATGGAATCCTCAGGGGTTATAAAATGACTGCTTCCATCAAAAATAGAGGGAAACAGGGCGCCCTCTTCTGTTATTTTTGTCGATTTGAGACTGAAAATCTGGAATCCGCCCGAATCGGTTAAAATAGGTCCGTCCCAGCCGCAAAATTTGTGGAGTCCTCCGGCTTTTTTGATTACTTTGCTGCCTGGTTTCAGATACAGGTGATATGTATTGGCAAGAATTATTTGGGTTCCTATCTCTTTTAGCATAGCAGGGGTGACCGATTTTACGGTTGCCTGAGTGCCTACCGGCATAAACTCAGGTGTATCAATTGTTCCGTGTTTTGTAAAAACGGTTGCGCATCTGGCGCGAGTTTTTGTTTCTTCTTTGATGATTTTGAATATCATTGGTTCTTGGAATATATGCAGCCGCAAAAATTTTGCCTGTATAAGCCGTATTTTTTCGAGTTTTGAATTGATTTCAAAAAACCGTTTTTCTTTTTGAAATCGTAGAATAAAAATTCGACATCAAATCGTTTGCCGATTGAATTGCCAAGTTTATGAATGCGTTCGGCGTCTTTATGAGGACTTAGCGTTAATGTTGTTGTAAAGCTGTCAAAACCCGCCTCTTTTGCCTTTTTTGCTGTTTCAGCCATTCTCATCTGATAGCAGATTGTGCATCGTCTGCCAAGCTCGGGTTCATCTGTAAATCTTTTGACCAGTTCATTCCATTTTGCCGCATCATATTTTCCCTCGATAAATCCGATTTTATAAATTTCTGCAAGGCGTTTTGCCTCCTTTAGCCGTTTTTTAT
>JALWSW010000230.1 GCA_027080125.1 Campylobacterales bacterium
ATGCCCAGGCGCGAACAGATTCCAAACGAGACCCTGGTTGCAGGCGATGTGATAAAATCTTACATTCTGGATGTTGAAAAAAGAAGGAATCAGACTAATGTTTTGCTTTCCAGAAGTCATCCGGGTATGCTAAGGAGATTGATGGAAATCAATATTCCAGAGATAAAAAACGGTGCCATAGCAATCAAATCTATTGCCCGTGACCCGGGGATGAGGGCAAAGGTTGCAGTATATACAAAAAGGGCAAACGTAGACCCTGTTGGAGTATGCGTCGGAATAAAAGGGGTAAGGATAGATGCCATAGTTAACGAGCTTAACGGAGAACGAATAGATGTGATAAAATGGTCGCCTGAGATAGCTATATTTATAGCTAATGCGGCAAAACCGGCAAAAATAAATCAGATAGAGATAGATGAGGAGAAAAAAGAGGCGACTCTTTTTGTGGATAGAAACAATATTGCACTTGCCATAGGCAAGAAAGGACAGAATGTGAGACTAATAAGCAAACTAACCGGATATAAGATATCGATTGAAAGAGAAGAGGAAATGGATAAAAACTATTCCTGCAGTCAGGAGAATGCCGATGGCTAAGATACAGATTTTTAAATTGGCAAAGCTTCATAACATACCGACTAAAGATGTGATGGAGTTGCTAAAACTACATAGAGTAGAATTTAAGACCAACTTCAGCAGCGTGGATAAGGAGTTAGCCGAGCGGATTCTTGCCAGAAAGTATCATATAAAACTTTCGGTTGTGCCTAAAGAAGATTCTGAAACCAAACGAATCGATGCCAAGAGTACAGCTCATAGCGTTGGCACGAAACCAAAAAAAGACAAGAAACTTAAAAAAAGTCAGCCGATAGCTCCTGTAGTTGCTCCTGAGATAGGCAAAAAACCGAAGAGAATAAAAATCGAGCACACTCAGAAGCAAAAATCCTCTGATGTGAGGCGAAAAAAAGAGAAGCATATTCCTATATCCGTTTTTGGAATGCCAAGCAAGTTCAAGAAAAAAAAGAAGAAAAAGCAGAAAAAGATAAAATCGGTTGAAGCCGCTGATAATCAGATAAAAGAAAATCTGGTAATATACGGGCAAAAGACGGTTTCCGAGCTTGCCGGTATCCTGGAGATAAGCTCGGCTGATCTTATAAAGAAACTGCTCGATCTTGGCATTATGGCAACAAAAAACGATGTTCTTGATAAAGAAACGATGCTGGTTTTATCCGATGAGTTTTCTTTTGAATTTCAGGATAAAAAGAGGGTGGATCTGTTAAGCGAGCTTTTGCCTGAAAGAGAGGATAAGCCTGAAGAGTTGAAACCAAGGCCCCCTGTGGTAACGGTTATGGGTCATGTTGATCATGGAAAAACAACCTTGCTTGATGCAATAAGAAACACCAGAGTTGCTTCAAAGGAAGCCGGTGGCATAACTCAAAGCATAGGAGCATCTGTAGCCACAATAAACGGAAAGAAGATAGTTTTTATAGATACACCCGGTCATGCCGCCTTCACGCAGATGAGAGCAAGAGGCGCTCAGGTTACCGATCTTGTAATACTTGTGGTAGCTGCTGATGACGGAATAATGCCTCAAACCGTAGAGGCTATCAACCATGCAAAATCCGCCGGTGTGCCGATTATGGTTGCGGTAAATAAAATCGACAAACCGAACGCAAAACCTGAAAGAATAAAAGAGCAGCTTTCCGAATACGGACTTGTGTGGGAAAAATGGGGTGGAGATACGGTTATAGCCGAGATATCCGCCAAAAATAAGATAGGAATCGACGAACTGCTTGAGATGATTATTTTGATGGCTGAGATGGCTGAGCTGAAAGCAAATCCGAATAAGCCTGCAAAGGGCGTTGTCATAGAATCACAAATCGACAGCAGACAGGGAATCTTATGCACGGTTTTGATAAAGGAAGGCACGATACGGCAGAAAGATTACTTTGTAGTAGGAAAGCAGTGGGGACGTGTCCGTAGGCTTTTGTCTCATTCGCTAAAACAGATGAAAGAGGCTGGACCATCGGAACCGGTTATGATACTCGGGACAACCGGTCTGCCTGAAACAGGCGATATTCTGAGGGTTGTTCCGAGCGAAAAAATTGCAAAATCGATAGCTGCCAGCAGACAGGCGGTATCTGTTCCTATCAATAAACCAGCAAAGCATAAGACGCTTGAAAACATACTGAATGATATAGGAGAGGATGAGCAAAAAAGTCTGAAGCTGATTGTCAAAGCCGATACCGTTGGAGCTGTTGAGGCGTTTACTCAATCTGTGATTGAACTCTCCGGAGAGGTTAAAATTGATATTGTTCATAGTGCCGTAGGAGCAATCTCGGAAACGGATCTTGATCTGGCCGATGCAACCGGTGCTATAATTGTAGGATTTAACGTTTCGATGACCCCGATGGCAAACAGATCTCCTAAAAAGAAAAATATAGAGATAAAACTTTACAGCGTAATCTATGAGGCGCTTAACGATTTGAAAGATGCCCTTGGCGGTATGCTTGAGCCGACTGAAACCGAAGAGCAACTGGGTGTTGCGGAGGTGCGCCAGGTGTTTAAGGTAAGCAAGGTTGGAATGGTTGCCGGATGCTATGTAACAGACGGAACCGTTTCAAGAGGTGACAAGATTAAACTGGTAAGAAACGGTGCGGTGATATACAACGGAAAGATATCAAATCTGAAGCGATTCAAAGAGGATGCCAAAGAAGTTTCAAAAGGTTATGAATGCGGTATCTCCATAGCAGGATATAACGATATCAAAGTTGGCGACTTGATAGAAGCGTACAAACTGGTGGAAAACAAAGGTTAGAGGAAATGTCAACGCTTGTAAGGCGGCAGCGTGTAGCCAGTCAGATAAGGCGTATCCTGATGGGGGAGTTTGCCAAGATAGCAATTGATGAGAAAAGCTTTTTCGGTGTAAATATAAGCTATATAAAGATGTCAAACGATCTTTCCTATGCAAAAATCTATATAAATGGAAGCGATGAATTGGTAGATAAACTCAGTGAAGACAAAAGACATTACAGGTCGATTGTGGCAAAATCGATAAGTATGCGGTATGTTCCTGAGATAATTTTTCTTAAGGATACCTTTACCGAGCAGGCGTATAAGGTTGACAGACTGATTGATAAGATAAAAGAGGAACGTTCGGCGGAGGAGTATGATTTGAAAGAGAGAGAAGTTGCCGAGCTACTCAGAGATGCCAAAAATATTTTGATTGTCAGCCATATCAATCCTGACGGAGACAATGTGGGTTCGACGCTGGGGTTATCAAATTCGCTCAAGCAGATGGGAAAAACTGTAGTTGTTGCTAACAGATCCGGCATACCGGATAATTTTATGTTCCTTAAAGGAGCTGATAAGGTGATATCTACCCAACGATTGAGACCGGAGTTTGATGTTATAGTTTTTGCTGATTGCGGCAGCGTGGAACGGGCTGCGCTTGAGCCGGACATTTTGAATTCAAAAGCCCGGATAGTTAACATTGATCATCATATAACAAACAACCGTTACGGAACATATAATCTGATAGATGAGGATGCGCCTTCGGCAAGCTTTGTGGTATTTAATTTACTGAAGCATAACGGTTTTCCCATAGATGAAACCGTTGCCGAACCGCTTTATGCTGCGCTTCTGACTGATACCGGCTCATTTCGATATTCCTCTACCTCATCAGCCGCTTTCAAGATGGCTGCGGAGATGATTGATCTGGGAGTTGACCCGTGGTATGTGGCATCGAATATCTATGAGAACAAAAAACCGTCCCAGCTTAAACTTCTGGGCAGATTGCTTTCAAATATCGAATATTTTTTTGATAATCGTCTGGCGTTGATTGTTTTGAGAAAAGAAGATTTTGAGGCAACCGGTACAACGGTTGCTGATTCGGAAGGAATTGTCAACTATGCAAGGGCTATAAAAGGGGTGGAAATAGGCGCTTTGATCAGAGAAGAAGATGAGGGTATATGCAAGATCAGCCTTCGCTCTAAAAATCTGGATATAAGTTCGGTTGCGCTTTCCTTTGGCGGTGGAGGTCATAAGAATGCAAGCGGATTTTCTTTAAGCGGAACTCCTGAAAAGGTAAAAGCCGATCTTATCTCTGAAATCGGAAAACTGTTCGATTAATCCTACTGATGATTTCAGGTATTATCAATGTAGATAAAATCAGCGGTTTTTCATCGTTCTGGCATGATAAGTTTATCAAAAACCTCACCGGTTCTGCAAAGGTGGGTCATACCGGAACATTAGATCCGAATGCAACCGGGCTGCTTACTATCTGCCTGGGTAAAGCCACAAGACTGATAAACTATCTTTCAGGAGAGAAAACATATATTGCAGAAGCGTTCTGGGGAGTTCAAACCGACACCGACGATATAACCGGTATTCCGTTATTCTATTCGGAAAAACAGGTGAAACAGGATGTGCTGGAAGATGTCATGAAAGATTTTACGGGAAAGATTTTTCAAACCCCTCCGATCTATTCTGCTATAAAAATAAACGGAAAACGTTTGTATGATTATGCGAGGAAAAATGAAAAAGTTGCCGTTAACTCAAGAGAAGTAAATATTTATGAGATAGCACTTCTTGAACATCACAAAAACCGTTCAAGATTAAAAATCCATTGTTCAAAAGGCACATATATAAGAGCTTTGATAAGAGATATAGGAAAACAATTGGGCTGCTACGGAACGCTTCTGTCACTCAGGCGAATAGCCTCAGATCACTTTGATATAACCGATGCTTTTACGATAAGTCGCATATACGATAAGCTCAAAAATAATGATATAAAAGATGTTCTGATGCCAATGTCTGAAGCTGTGTCGTTTATGCGGTCAATGACGGTAAAAAAACAGCAGGAATCTGACATAAAAAACGGCAGATTGGTTTCCTCAGGGGTTTTGAGTGGAACAGTTGCCATTCTCAACAATAGAGGAGAGTTGATAGCAATAGGTAGAGGAACCCGAAACGGTATTAAACCTGAGACCGTATTGATATAGCAAATGGCTGATTTGAATATAGAAGACAAAGCTATCCGAGCAGCTTGAAATGACAAATTATGGACGGTTTTATGAAGGTTTCTCTTTACAAAACTGTTGAGGATGCTATGACAATGGATTCAGGTGAGTCCCCCTTACGCAAGAGTGCGCAAAATGCCCTCAGCGGCTGATTTACAGGAATTTTTATGCATTGGACATTGATTTTTTCACATCTGTTTGGTGAGTTTGCATCAAAGCGATTTCCTCCTGCAATTCAGAGAACAATAAATCGTCTTTATACGAAACTGACAAGACTTGATATGAGCGAATTTGAAGATCCTGACAATTATTCCAGCTTAAATACGCTTTTTTCCAGAAGGCTCAAATATGAGCGAAAAATTGCCGATGATGCCGGAGTTGTAATCTCTCCCGTTGACGCACTTATAACCGAATGCGGAACGGTAGAGGATGGACTTCTTCTTCAGATAAAAGGAATGAGTTATTCTGTTGATAAACTGCTTACAAAACAATATTCAAAGCTGGTAAAAAAGGTTTATAGCGGAAACTTTATCAATTTTTATCTTTCACCAAAAGACTATCACCGCTATCATGCTCCCTGCAGGCTTAAAGTAGCCTCTATTCTTTATGAACCAGGCAAGCTTTATCCGGTAAACAGTTTTTCCTGCCGAAGAATGCCGGAGCTGTTTATTCAGAACGAAAGGGTGATTATGGAATGTTATGATATAAAAGACAGACTCGTATTTATCGTTCTTGTCGGAGCTTTGGATGTCGGAAAGATAGTTATTTCATTTGATAGCAGGGTTCACAAAAACGCAAATCCGAACAAATCGTTTTATTATGAATATGAAGATCTCTGGTTGGAAAAGGCAGAACAGATAGGAATGTTTATGCTGGGTTCTACCGTTGTTATGATTAGCCAACCCGGAGCATTTGATAATATAAAGGCAGAGCGAGGCAAAAAGGTCTGTTTTGGACAGGAGATAGCCCGGCTTGCCTAAGGAAAAATTATTTATGAGAATCGTTGCAAGTGAGAATACGCCGGTGGTAAATTTCGGCTTAATACTCTCTTTTGTTATATTCTATATAGCCGGAGCTTATAATCGCTCAATTTTTGAAAGCCTTTCCTTTTCTCCCTCGCTTTTTTTTGACCGATTCCCGCTATGGCGCATATTTTCTTATGCATTTTTGCATTACAGCTTTTTTCATCTTGCCATAAATTCGATATTTATCTATGTTTTTGGCAACAGTCTTGAAGTTAAAATCGGTCATCGGCAATATTTTTTGCTGTTTATCTCTGCGGCGGCTGTCAGCGCTATGTTTTATGCAGTTTTCAACGCCAATACCGATTTTCCGATAATAGGAGCAAGCGGAGGAATCAGCGCAGTAGTAGCAGGATATGCATATCATTTTTCCGACCAAAATCAAAGAGGGCTAAGAGCGCCTCTGTTTTTATATAGCTTTTCGAGAATTTTTATTCTTATTTTTATTGCAATCTGGTTTGTAATTCAGTATATAAACAGTATAATGGCATTTACCTATAAAACAGATACAGGATGGTTGGTTCATGTCGGAGGATTTGTATATGGACTATTGTTTTCTGCTGTTTTTGGCAAGGAAAAGAATTGACAGGATAAGATTGCATCACAACTGGCGATAGGTTTTTGATATCTACCGTAAGCTGTTGCCGGAGATTTATGGAAAAGGAGAGGGGAGTTGCTATATCAGGATATACTTATAACATTGCATAATTATTGGAAGGAAAATGGCTGTGTTATACTTCAGCCGTATGACATGGAAGTTGGAGCTGGCACGTTCCATCATGCAACATTTTTGGGGGTGCTTGGAAGCAAACCGTTCAGATGTGCTTACGTTCAACCCTCGCGTCGTCCGACCGATGGCAGATATGGTGAGAATCCGAACAGACTGCAGCACTATTATCAATATCAGGTTATATTAAAACCTTCTCCGATTGATTCTCAGGAGTTATATCTGAAAAGTCTTGAGGCGCTTGGAATAGAGACAAAAAAACATGATATACGGTTTGTAGAGGATAACTGGCAGTCTCCTACGCTTGGAGCCTGGGGGCTTGGATGGGAGGTTTGGCTTGACGGAATGGAGATAAGCCAGTTCACCTATTTTCAGCAGGTCGGAGGCGTTAATCTTAATCCGATATCCTGCGAGCTGACATACGGAACCGAAAGAATTGCGATGTATCTTCAGAAAAAGCAATCGGTTTTTGATATTCAGTGGAGCAAAGACTACACTTATGGAGATATTCATCTTTCCGATGAAAATGTATATTCAAAATATAATTTTGAAACAGCCAATATTGAAATGTTATTTAAGCTTTTTAACGAATATGAAGCCGAAGGGCTTCGTCTGCTTGAGGCCGGTCTTATCAAGCCTGCTTATGACTGTTGCATAAAATGCTCTCATCTGTTTAACCTTCTTGATGCCAGAGGCGCGATTAGCGTTACCGAAAGAACCAACTATATAAGGCGTGTCAGAAAACTTGCTATAGGCGCGGCTCAAATGTATTCGGAGCAGGAGGCATAGATGGAGCTGTTTTTAGAGATACTAACCGAAGAGCTGCCCACAAGCGAGGTTGTTGGTTTTGAAGATGCCGGAAGAGGCTATTTTAAGGAGCTATTTGACAAGAATGATATTGAAGCCAATTCCGTAGAGTTCTATTTTACTCCCAGAAGAATCGTTTTATCTGCCGATCTTGAGCCGTTCAGAAAGAAAACAAGCAAACTAATCAGAGGCCCTCGTTCTCCTCTTATCAAATCCGGTAAATTTTCAGAAGCGGCAATGGGATTTGCCAAAGGTCTTAAGGTTGCCCCTGAAACACTCATAGAAAAAGATGGAAGCATCTGGGCGGAAAAAACAACCGGTGGAGAGCCTGTCGAACCGTTTATTGCAGAGATTGTCTCTTCGTTTATCACCGGATTTCCGTTCAAAAAGCGAATGAGATGGATAGATGAAAACATTACATTTGCCAGACCGATTCACCAGATAGTTTGTCTTTACGGCAAAAAGAAGTTGAATCTTGAAATCAGCAAGATACCGGTATCTTTATCAACATCAGGTCACCGGTTTCTTGCGCCGGATCCGTTTGAGGTTACAGGATTTGCTCAATATAAGCATAAACTTAAAGAAGCTATGGTTATTTTATCCGATCAGGAAAGAAGAAGAATGATCAGAGAGGCTGCCGGTCAACTGGCAGAGCAGTTCGGAGGAGATCTCCTGATTGACGAAGCGCTTGTTCAGGAAAATGCTGCGCTTGTCGAGTATCCGTTTGCGGTAGGCGGCAATTTTCATAGACTGTTTTTAAAACTGCCTAAAGAGGTTCTTATAACATCTATGAAAAATCATCAGCGCTTTTTTGCCGTTATTGATTCGGACGGAGAACTTATGCCTTATTTTATAGCAATCTCAAATACCCCTCAATCTCATATTATACGTGAAGGATTTGAAAAGGTCCTAACTGCCCGCTTTACCGATGCCCTTTTCTTTTTTGATGAGGATAGAAAGATTCCGTTTGAGAAGTTTGGCGATAAGCTGTCAAAGATTGTTTATCATGAGGCTCTTGGGTCAGTTTCCGAACGTGTAAATCGAATCGAAAAGATTGCGCTTTTTATATCAGAGATTAGCTCCATAGGCAAAGCCGAATATGTCAGCAGAGCAGCCAGGCTTTGCAAAAACGACCTTGTTACCGAGATGGTTGGGGAGTTTCCTGAATTGCAGGGAATAATGGGCAGAATATATGCCGGATCCGAAAACGAGGAGGTCGCAAGAGCCATCCAAGAGCAATACCTTCCAAGTGGTATCAATTCTCCGCTTCCTGAAACCGAAACCGGTATTGTGTTGGCGTTGGCGGAAAAATTTGAGCTTCTCTCATCGATAGGTTCTGTGGAAATGCCAACCGGAAACGCAGATCCTTATGGTCTCAGAAGGGCGGCAATCGGCATTATCAGAATTTTGCTTGATAAAAAGATTGATCTGGATTTGGATAAGATTTTTGATTTTGCCTATAATATTTTAGAGATAAAAAAGAAAAATAGTGTTGAAAAAATAAAGTGGTTCTTTAATGAACGTTTCAGGGTTATTGCAATAGACAGAGGTATGAGATATGATATTTTCGATGCTGTAAACTACCAATCTACCGGTGAAGCTAAGGCGCTAAACTGTTTGGATAGTTACAGAAGAGCCAAAGCGATAGAGGAGTTTTTAAAAACCGGCAAGGACAAGACGCTTCTTTTCAAAAGAATTGCCCATATTGTTCCTGATGATTTCAAACCGACCGAGATTGAATTAAAGAGATTGACCAAACCGGAGAAACTGGTATATGAAAGCTATCAGATGGTTAAAGATAAATTTGATGCTTATTTTGCCAAAAAGGCATATCTTGAGTGCATAACTGCTCTGGCTGGTCTATCTAAGGCTATAGACAATTTTTTTGACAGCGTAATGGTTATGGATAAGGATCCAGTATTAAAAAATAATAGGCTGACAATTTTATATAAGCTCAAACAGCTTCAGGATAAGATTGCAGATTTTAATTTAATCAATATATAGGAGAGAAATATGCCGCTTAATATACAAGATGAGCCCGGGCTTACATTTGAAGATGTTCTGCTTTTGCCCAATTATTCTGAGATCATGCCAAATGAGGTGGACTTGAGCATTGCTATAAAGGATGATCTAAAGCTCAATACACCGATAATTTCTGCTGCTATGGATACGGTAACTGAGCATCAGATGGCAATAAGCATGGCAAGAGAAGGAGGTTTTGGGGTTATACATCGCAATATGCCGATAGAAGAGCAGGCGTTTCAGGTTGAGCGCGTAAAGAAAAGCGAAAGTGGAATGATTATCGATCCTATAACCGAGAGAGCCGATGCGCCGATATCCAAAGCGATTGAGATTATGAGGCAATTTCATATATCCGGCGTGCCTATCACCGATGAGAATGGCAAGCTTCTTGGAATCATAACAAACAGAGATATACGCTTTGAAAAAGATTACAACATTCCTATAAAAGAGGTTATGACCACCTCGCCGCTTGTCACCGCTCCTGTTGGAACAACGCTGGAGGAGGCGATCGGTTATCTGAAAAGTCATAAAATCGAGAAACTTCCGGTAGTGGATGAGAACCATCATCTTAAAGGGCTTATTACCATAAAAGATATTAATAAGAGGGAAAAATATCCTATGGCTTCCAAAGATTCACACGGCAGATTGATTGCTGCTGCGGCTGTAGGAGTTTCTGATTTCAAAGAGCGCTCAAAGCGACTTGTGGAAGCAGGTGTTGATATCATCGTGGTTGATTCTGCTCATGCTCATTCCAAGGCGATAC
>JALWSW010000231.1 GCA_027080125.1 Campylobacterales bacterium
CTCCCCGGTTCGGAGTGAACGAAGTGAACGGAGACCAGTCTTCCCTCGTGTCGTATTCCCAACTCCGCATCGTCTTCTCAGCTCCGTGTTGTCTTGTAAATCAACGCCTGTTTTAACGTTTCATTACTTCCAATCACATGAGTTTGACTTTCTCCTCTCCCTAAAGGGATTAATATCTCCCTGTCCCTGCAGGCGGAGCTTCCGGCGCAGGCGTAGCTTTAGCACAATCGGGAAAGTTTGCGCAGCCAGTTCTCAAATTATTGCAAGGAGACAATATCACAATTCTTTTTCCGCTTTCCACTTCGATGCTCTGTATCTCTTCCAAAGTCTTCGTTCGTTATTTCCGCCGTAGCTTCCATCACAGATAGTCAGTTTACAATTTGTAAACTGACCTGTTTGCCACAACCTGATTCCATTCTTCCTTCCCTTCCGTCCGCCCGGTCCGGCTTCCGCATCGGTTTACAATTTGTAAACCGAATACTCCATAAAGACAGCGTTCACTTTTTGTAAACTACTGTAAACTATCCACCACAGAGAACATTTTATAGAAATATATTTACAGAGAAAATCTAAAATATAAAGTTACTTAGCCTAATTACAAAATCACCTAATTTTTTCGCAGAGACAAAACCGCAGGTAAAAATAGGCAGTTTACAATTTGTAAACTGAACAAAGCAAAGACAAAGAGAAAAAGGAAAGGAAAAAGACAAAGCCCTTCGGTTTGCAATTTGTAAACTAAAATATACAAATTGTACTTAACCAAATGTATCGTTTGCCCAGGCAAAGAACTCAGCCAACGAAAAAACCATAACGGTTGTATCATTATTTTTTTCAGTAGTATATAGCTTTTTTCCGACTGCATTTCTTAACCATTTCTTTGCACCCGCTTTGAATCCATTGCCATCAATCAAAATTATAATCTCCTTTTCCGGCATTGCTTCAATGGTATTCAAATAGAGATAAGGTAATTTTTCATCTACAGAACCGGCACTTTGTTGCCACTTGCACTCTATTCTTATTTTTAGATTATATTTTTCAGAAAGCAATAAAAACTCAGTATTTCCATTGTGACCGTATATCGTTATGAATGGAACGTTTTTTAACAGCAGCTCTTTACTATATTTCTCAGGATGCCTTTTCCATTCGCGATACATTACAATTTCAAATCCCTTATCCGACAAAACCGTCTGAACTGCTTTTTCAAGTTGGTTTCCCGTAATATTTGCAATCTTTCTTTTTGTCATATTAGCAACTTCTTTTTTTTATCTACTCTCTCCCTCAAGACCCCTTCCTTCAGGGAGAGGATGTAGAGGGAATATTTTGATCGAAAGAACTTGTATCAGTAGAGCAAACCGGATAATTTGTAACAACTATCTCCTTAATCAAATTCCTTTTACTGCCATCTGAATTTATCGATCTCTTCGCATCAACCCGTGTTATATAATATTTCTTGTATAAAATCTCAAAAAAATCATCTTCGGAATTTGTATTTTTAGGATCAGAATTACTCAACATAAGTTTATGCCCCTGTTCGTCTAATTCATAAAACAAATTAGCCAATCTTATCTGCTCATTGTCTTGGAATGCAAATTTACTGTATGAAGTAAACCCGGCTGTTTTACTAATAGGTCTATATGGTGGATCAAAATATACAAACGAATCTTCTTTAATATCTTTTTTAATTTCCGAAAAATCTGCTCTTTTAATAGTGGCAATCTCAAGAAGTTTCGATACATTTACCAAATTTTGTTCATCCAATATTCTCGGATTTTTATATTTTCCGGCAGGCGAGTTAAATTCACCTTTCGAATTAAATCGAAAAAGCCCATTATAACAGGTTCTGTTTAAAAAAATGGTTTGTGCTGCCCGTGGTATCCAATCATCAGAATACCTGTTATAATCGATGTTGAATCTTTGCAAATTATAACTTTGTCGTACTTCATAAAAAAACCGTTTTCTATCTTTTTCCGAAAGTTTTTTATATAATCCATCATAACGAGAAAGAAATTCAACAAGTTTCTCAACATTTCTCTGGATTACTTTGTAGGTCAATATAAGTTCCTCGTTAATATCATACAAGTAAGCATTATTGATTTCATAATTCTGAGCAACACCGAAAAAAACGGCTCCGCCGCCAACAAAGGGTTCATAATAATTTTTAATTTTTTTTGTTTTTAAATCAGCAGGATAAAGTCGTTCAAATTGTTTCAGCAATTGTCTTTTACCGCCAACCCACTTCACAAATGGCTTTGCGTTATATTGAGATTTCTTTTCTGTTTTATCTTTACTCATTCACCTATCCCTCACTTGACCGCGAGATAATTGATTGCGAAGAACCTTCCGCCTCTCCAGCCCTCTCTTTCAGCCAAGCCTTTATAATCCGCCTAACCAATGCGCCGGTTGACCTGTCTTGATCTTTCGCAATCTGCTTGAGATGCTTCCAAATGTCTTCCTCAATTTTGAAACCAACATACTTCATAAATCCTCCTTTTTTGGCGATAATAAATATCATCGCCGTCTCGAACAATGTCCATCCCAAACTGCTCATCCTCTTCCAAATACACCCTCATATTTCAACCCCCTTTTCTTGATTTATCTATAATATAATAC
>JALWSW010000232.1 GCA_027080125.1 Campylobacterales bacterium
GTTTTGAATCCGAAATGGCAATCGATGAGGATATCTTCGAAATTCTCGCTCAGACCACAGTTTTGATTACCGCCTGGCCCTATTTCAGAGAGCTTGTGCAATCAACAACAACAAGAATGGGCATACCGCCTGTAGTTATTCCTCCTTTGCAGGCTTCTGTTTAGCACTACCGACAAAGGCTTTAAACAGCTCTATGGGAATCGGAACTATTAGCGTGCTGTTATGGTCGGTCGAAACCTCCCTTACAGTCTGAAGAAATCTGAGCTGAAGCGCCTCAGGATGCGCCGATATTATACCGGCTGCATCTTTTAGTCTGTTTGCAGCCTGATATTCGCCCTCTGCGTTTATAACTTTTGCCCTTCTCTCTCTTTCCGCTTCCGCCTGCTTAGCCATAGCTCTTTTCATATTTTCAGGAATCTCAAGATCCTTCACCTCAACAGTGCTTACCTTTATTCCCCAAGGATCTGTATGTTTGTCGATAATCTGCTGCAACTGATTATTAACCTTGTCACGCTTGCTAAGCAGATCATCAAGATCTATCTGTCCTACCACGCTTCTTAAAGTAGTCTGGGATATTGCGCTTGTTGCTTCCACATAATCGGAAATCTCAACCACCGACCGGTTCGGATCAATCACCCTGAAATAGACAACCGCATTGATTTTTACCGGAACATTATCCTTTGTGATAACCTCCTGACTTGCAACATCAAGTGTTATTATTCTCAAGCTCACTCTCACCATTTTATCGACAAACGGAATTATAAAAATCATACCGGGTCCTTTGGCACCTATAAGACGACCCATTCTGAATACAACGGCACGCTCATACTCCTTTAAAACATGCACCGATGAGGAAAAAAGCAAAATAAATACGATAATCAGTCCTACCCATCCTCCAAAGCCCAATGAAATATTCATACCTCCTCCCTGACAATCAGCTTAGTAGTTTCTTTTCTTAATATATCAACAACAACTACAGATGCTCCCGCCTTTATCTCATTCTCACTAACCGCATTCCATCTTTCTCCGTGAACCATCACCACTCCTTTTTCAGATATATCTGTTATTGCAACCCCACTTGCTCCGATTAATCCTTCAAAACCGGTTACCGGAGGCTTCTTATGAATTGCTATCATTTTGGAAACTGCAAATACGATAAATATGCTTGTTCCGATTGTTATACCTGCAATTAGTCCTATCGGCACAGATAAACCGGGCGCTTCAGGTGACCCGATTATCATTGCCGAACCTATAAACAGAGAGATTGCCGCTCCTGCTGATAGCACGCCGTGTGAGCTTGAAAACAGATCGATGCCAAAAAGAACAAAGGCAAGGAGTATAAGAGCAATTCCTGATATATTTACCGGAAGTATGCTGCTTGAGAAAAGAAAAAGCAACAAACTGATGATGCCTGTTACTCCCGGAAGTATTATGCCCGGATGGATAAGCTCGGTAAATAAACCGATAGCTGCAACCAGAAAAAGCAGATAGCTTACCGTTGGATAACTTAAAAAATGCAGAAATTGCTCCTTTGCACTCATTTTGCCGTTTAAGATTGAAATCTTCTTTGTATGGAGCAAGACCGACTTCCCATTTATATCTATCCTGCGATTATTCAACCATAAAAGCAACTGTCGCTGATTTTGAGCAATCGTATCTATAACGTGATTTGCCAAAGCCTCCCTTGCCGTTATCGCCTTGCTCTCTTTCACCGCCATCATAAGAAACCCGGCATTTCTTTTCCTTTTTTCAGCTATTGCTCTTATCATTGCGCTCAGATAATTGGTTATCTTTTCCTTCATAATCCTGTTTTTCCCGCCAAAAAAACCGAGCGAGACCGGATGGGCAGCCCCAATCGAGGTAGCCGGAGCCATTGCTGCGATATCGCATGAGGCAAGTATAAATGTTCCCGCTGAAGCCGCTCTTGCTCCTGAGGGAGATACATAGCAGACTGTAGGCAGTTTGCTGTTTAAAAACAGTTTTACAATCTTTTCCATAGATGAAACAAGCCCGCCGGGCGTATCGATTTTAATTAGCATAAACTCCGCTCCTGCGGCTTTTGCCTTATGCAGCGAGGTAGCTACATAATTCGCACTTACCGGGGTAATCGGACCGGTCAGGTCAATTTCGTATGCGCTATCAGAGGCATAAACAGACGCCGAAACGACGGGAGCAGATAGAAAAATAAATATCAACAAAACTTTTTTCATACCCTGCTGCCTCCATCGTTTGTTCTTTTTTATCTTTTCGGGAAACCTGTTTATATCACTTGAAAACTATTATTTAAGTCTCAAAGATATCTCAAACGGTTTTTGACTGTCCGGGCGAAAGTATCGTTACCCTTGAGGCATCGCCTACATACTTTTTGAACTGTTCGGGATCCTGCCTGATTACATCAAAGGCATGATAATGCATAGGTATCACCTCTTTGCATCCTAATAGCTTAACCGCCTCAGCAGCATCCTTGGGTCCCATTGTGAAATTGCCGCCAATAGGCAAAAGTGCAAGATCTATATTATCCAACTGACCTATCAGTTTCATATCGGAAAACAGCCCGGTATCTCCGGCATGATAAATTGTTTTTCCGTCAAGCTGTATAAGCATTCCTGCCGGATTTCCGGTGTATGTAATCGACTCGCCTACTACCGCAGATCCATGGTGAGCAATCGTAAGCTTTACCCTCAGATTCTCATCAAAATTGAAAGCGCCGCCTATATGCATCGGGTGAACGTTTTCTGCTCCCTGCATCTGAGAATAGATAGCAAGCTCATAGGGAGCCACTATCGTTGCTTTACAGTTTTTGCTCAGATAGAGAGCATCTCCAAGATGATCGGCATGTCCGTGCGTTACAAGAATATAATCGCAATCTATTTCATCGGGTTTGATTTTGGCATCCGGATTTCCTGAAATAAACGGGTCGATGATAATCTTTTTCGATCCTTCAAACATAAAACATGAATGTCCTATATAGGTTAGTTTTACTCCCATCTTATCCTCCTTATATAATAAATTTTGCCATTCAGGTTAGCTTTCCGCTTTTTTTATCTTCTGACTGCCCGGTTTTTCTATCGCTATCCCTTCTTTGCACATCGGACATTCTGACTTTCGGTAACTCTGAACTTCTATCTCAAGCAAAGGAAAATATGGCACATCTATCTTTTTCTCTAACCCGCTGCCTCTGTCAACAAGCGCACCTGCCGCAACAACCTCTGCGCCCAATGATTTCACAATATCAATCGTTTTAATCAGCGAACCGCCTGTAGTTACGACATCCTCTATCACCGCACATCGGTCATGATTAATCTCAAAGCCTCTTCTCAATGAAAGTTCACCGGATTTTCTCTCGACAAATATCATCCTGGCAGGAAGCGCCCTTGCCGTTTCATATCCAATGAAAAGACCGCCTATCGCAGGGGAAACAATCGTTTCAATGGCATAATTTCTGATTTTCTCAGCAATCAGTTTTCCAAGCATCTCCGCATACTTCGGATATTGCAGAACGAGTGCGGACTGCATATAAAGCGGGCTGTGAAGTCCACTGGCAAGTTCAAAATGTCCTTCCCTTATTGCGCCGCACTTTTTATATAAATTCAGCAGTTTCTCTCTCAAAATTGGTCTCCTTTACGATTTTCTCCAAGGTTTTTTCCGGGTTATTGGATTTGTAGATCGGACGCCCCACTACAATATAGTCGGCTCCGTTCTCGATGGCTTCTTTTGGAGTTGCAATTCTCCGCTGGTCAAATTTTGAAGCCCCTTTGGGTCTTATGCCAGGAGAGATAATCAGCTTATTGCCTATCTGCCTTCTGAGCTGGCGAATTTCATGAGGGGATGCAATAATGCCGTCCATACCGGATTTGATTGCGGTTTCAGTCAGCAGCATCGCCATATCAGATGCCTGATATGGAATATTCAGATCAGATGCAATATCGGCTGCTGAGAGTGAGGTTAATACCGTAACCGCCATAAGAAAAGGTCCTCTGTTGCCGGTCTCATCCTGAAATCTTTTTACTCCCTTTACGGCTGCTCGCATCATTTTCCTTCCTCCAAGGGTATGCAGACTCAGAAAATTTGCCCCGAGTCTGGCAGCCTGATAAACTGCATTTTCAACCGTATTCGGTATATCATGATATTTCAGGTCCAGAAATATCTTCGCATATACCGAAATCTTTCTTATGATATCAGGTCCATATTTTGTAAACAGTATTGAACCGATCTTTACCGCCGCAAGATTGCCCGATAGTCGCCTGGCAAAGTCCACAGCCTCCTCTTCCGTTTCGACATCATCTGCAAATATAACATATTTTTTCATATTCTATCCAACACTCCGTTTATAAGTGATGCGGCTTTAGGATCAGCATACTGCTTTGCCAATCTTACTGCCTCGTTTATAACAACCGCCCTGTCATTCAGATTGTTCATAAGCTCATAGGCGCCTATTCTTAAAATCTCCTTTTCTATAATATTTAGTTCCGAAAAATTCCATTTCAGCAACTCTTCTATCTTTTTGTCAATCTCATCAATATTTTCCCGTATGCCTTTTACATATTTTTCGACCATCAAAATCTCATTCTCGTTTTCAACGGTAGAGGTATCCTCAATCGCTTTCTCAATCGGCATATGGGCAATATCTATATTGTATAATATTTTCAGTATATTTGAACGAGCCTTTCTAAGAGACATTAAATCTGTTTATAAAGATTTATCATTTCGATAAGTGAGGAGGCAGCGGCAAAACCTTTGTTGCCCATTTTGCTTCCGGCTCTTGCTATTGCCTGCTCGGTTGTATCGGTCGTCAAAACACCAAACGCTATAGGAATATCGCTTGAGAGAGCCAGTTGCGCAATCCCTTTTGAAACCTCGCTTGCTATATAATCAAAATGAGGCGTTTCGCCTCTTATCACCGCCCCCAGAGATAAAATACCGTCAAATCCGCCTTTATTGAGCAATCTGGCAATAGTCATAGGTATCTCAAAAGCGCCGGGCACCTTATATAGCGAAATGTTTCCCTCTTCGATGCCGTGTCGAGTAAACGAATCAAACGCTCCTTCAATCAGCCTATCCACTATCACACTGTTAAATCTGGATGCGACAACAGCAACCTTGCAGCCTTTTCCAATCAGCTTTCCTTCAACAATATTCATTACACCTCCTTGAGCAGATGCCCCATTTTAGTCTTTTTTGTAAGCAGATAATTTTTGTTGATGCAGTTTAATCCTGTCTCAATAGGAACCCGCTGGACAATCTCAAGCCCGTAACCTGAAAGTCCCACAATCTTTTTCGGATTGTTCGTTAAAAGTCTCAGCTTTCTTATTCCAAGATCTCTTATTATCTGAGCTCCTATACCGTAATTTCGCAAATCGGCTTTGAGCCCGAGCTTTTCATTTGCCTCTACCGTGTCATATCCCTCATCCTGCAGGTGATAAGCCTTTATTTTGTTAATCAGACCAATGCCCCTTCCTTCCTGCTGAAGATAGATTACTGCACCTTTTCCGGCTTCATTTATCATCTTAAGCGAGGTTGCAAGTTGAGAGCCGCAATCGCATCTCATACTTCCCAAAACATCCCCGGTAAAGCAGGACGAATGAACCCTGACAAGCACCGGCTCATTTTCATCTATATCACCTTTGACTATTGCAACATGCTCTTTGTTGTCGATGTCGTTCGTATAAACAACAATCCTAAAATCGCCATATTTCGTCTGAAGATTTGCGCTTGCCGCACGATGAACCAATCTCTCATGATTTAATCGATATTTCACAATATCGGCAATCGTCACAATAGTAAGATTGAATTTTTTTGCCATCTGCTCAAGCTGAGGTCTTCTTGCCATTGTGCCGTCGTCATTCATTATTTCGCATATTACACCCGCCTCGTAAATTCCTGCCAGTCTTGCCAGATCAACAGAGCCTTCGGTTTGCCCTACTCTCACCAGCACTCCGCCCTTTTTTGCGCGCAGCGGAAAGATATGTCCCGGTCTCGCAAGATCCTCAGGCTTGGCATCAGGACGTATTATCGCCTGAATGGTGGTAGCCCTGTCGGCTGCGGAGATTCCGGTTGTCGTTCCCTTTACCGCATCAACTGAAACCGTGAAGGCTGTTTTGAATTTGGAATTGTTATCAACAACCATCAGCGGCAGCCCCAGTTGATCGGCTTTCTCTTCGGTAAGTGTAACGCATATCAGGCCTCTGCCGAATTTGCTCATAAAGTTTATCGCATCCGGGGTGGCAAAGGCAGCAGCCATACAGAGATCGCCTTCATTTTCTCTGTCCTCATCATCCACCAAAATCACCATTTTCCCGTTTCTTATTTCATCTATCGCCTTTTTCACACTATCCATTTTTACTCCTGCAATTTGATTTGATCATTATAGCATATACTTCAACACTATGAAAACAGCTCGGCAAAGCTTAATTGCTCTTTAGCCCGAAGCGAAACGATTCGGTTTATATATCTTGCCAGGATATCGACCTCGATGTTAAGTTTTGAACCCACCTTTTTTGTTTTAAGCGTTGTATGCTCGAATGTATATGGAATAATCATCAATGTTATGGAATTCTCTGATGCCTGATTGATTGTCAGACTAACTCCCTCAAGTGCAACAGAGCCTTTTGCCGCAAGAAATCGGGCTAATTTTTTATCAAATTCAACCCTCAGTTCATGAAATTTGCGCAGGTTTCTATGACGGGTGATTGTTGCGGTGCCGTCAAGATGTCCTGTGACTATATGACCGTCAATTCGGCTATTTAGAGAAAGTGCCCTTTCCAGATTTACATAACGGGCATCTTTCAAATTGGAAAGCCTTAATGTTTCCTCCGACAGATCCGCCCAAAAATAGCCTTTTTCGATTTTTGTTGCGGTCAGACATGCTCCGCTTACCGAAACGCTGTCCCCTTCCGCTACAACCAGATTCGATTTTATTCTTATTGACAGACCCGATGAATACGCTCTTTTATCAACAATCTCCCCGGTTGCCTCTATTATTCCGCTAAACATCAAAATATCCCGATATTACCAGATCTTTGCCTATTTTTCTGAAAACTGTTTCCTTTAAAGCTATGGCATCTTTCATAAAATCAACACCTTTTCCATGAAAAAGAGGAATGCCCTTGCCTCCCAAAAACTTTGGCGCAACAAAAATAAAAGCCTTGTCATAAAGCCTTTCATCTAAAAACGATTTATGAATATTTGCTCCGCCTTCCACAAAAACGCTCATAATTCCCATTTTAAAAAGTGCCTCTAAAACCTCCGAAATATCCAGTTTGCCGTTTTTGCTTTTCACCTTTTTAATAATTACTCTTTTATCTATCAATTTCAATCGGGAATTATCGATCTTTTCATCGCAAAAGATTATCAGATTTTCAGGATTTGACAAAAGATTCGGGTATCCGAGGGTCAGCCTGCTATCAAACACGATACGATAAAATTTTCCCGACTTTTTATACGGCAAAAGGGTTGGATTATCGCTTCTTGCGGTGTTTGCGCCTATCAGTATAGAGTCGTATCGCGAGCGCAGCCTTTTTGTGTATTGCCTTGAGATATCTCCTGTGACCCAATTGCTGCTGCCAGTTGAGGTGGCAATCTGTCCGTCCAAAGTGGTAGCTGCCTTCATAACAACAAAAGGACGCCTCTTTGTCACATTTGTTATGAACACCTCATTTATTTTTCGAGCCTCTTTTTCACATACTCCGACTTTAACCTCGATTCCGGCTTTTTTCAATCTTTCGATGCCGCCTGCTGCTTCAGGATTTGGGTCTCTTGCTGCTATAACCGCTCTCTTGATGCCGCTGGCTGCTATTGCAGCCGTGCATGGAGGAGTTCTGCCATAATGATTGCACGGCTCAAGCGTAACATACATTGTTGCGCCTTTTGCATCTTCGGTGGCATTGAGCGCCTCGATTTCCGCATGAGGCATGCCGGCTTTATGATGATAGCCCGAGGCAATCAGGCGATTATTCTTGACAATAACCGCTCCGACCATAGGATTTGGAGAGGTCGCTCCGATTGCCTTCAGCGCTTGACGCAGGGCAAACCTCATCCAGTATTCATCGGTTTGCATCAACAATCAAAATCGATTTTTACACATCTTTTTTATCGATCTCTTCAAAACGTCATCTTTCATCGCAAAGGCTATTGTTGCCTCAAGCATCCCGGCTTTGCTGCCGCAGTCATATCGCTTGCCTGAAAATTTAAGCCCGTAAACAGGCTCGTCTTGAGCCAAAAGATTTATGGCATCGGTAAGCTGTATCTCCCCGCCTGCCCCGGGTCTTATCTGTTTGAGATATTTAAATATCGCATCAGAAAGTATATATCTTCCCACAACAGCCAGATTGGAAGGCGCCTTTTCCGGCTCCGGCTTTTCCACAAGACGATTTATTTTATATATCTTGCCGTCTTGAGATTCTGCTTCCACGACGCCGTATTTGCTTGTCTGACTTTTATCCACCTCCATAATCGCCACAACAGAGCCGCCGTAGTTCTCATAAACATCTGCCATCTGCTTTAGCACCGGAATCTCAGAATCTATAACATCATCTGTCAGTACAACGGCAAACGGTTCATCTATGACCGGCTCGGCTCTCATAATTGCATGTCCCAATCCAAGCGGATTTCGCTGGCGAATATAGATAAACGTTGCGTTATCGGAAAGCCGGTTGGAGTCGGCAATAAGCTCCTCTTTATGTTTGAATCTTAAAAGCGACTCCAATTCGTAGGAATGATCAAAATAATCAGATACCGCCCCTTTGCCTCTTCCGGTTATCAAAATCATCTTGTCCATGCCGCTTTTTATTGCCTCTTCGACCCCGTAATGAATAAGCGGTTTATCTATAAGCGTCAGCATCTCTTTTGGCACCGATTTTGTGGCAGGCAGAAAACGGGTTCCAAACCCACCCACCGGAAAAACGGCTTTGGTTATCTTTTTTCTCATACTTGCATTAACTTATGAGATTTTTCCTTCCAAGGCAATCTCCTTGGCAAAATATGTAATAATCATGTCCGCGCCCGCCCTTTTTATCGATAGCAGCGATTCGTCTCTTACCGCCTTTTCATCAATATATCCGGCTTTGCCGGCTGCTTTAATCATGGAATATTCACCGGAAACATTGTATGCTGCAAGCGGAAGATTGAAATTTGCCTTTGCTTTGGCGATTATGTCAAGATAGCTCAAAGCCGGTTTGACCATTATAATGTCGGCTCCTTCTTCTGCATCAAGCGCTATTTCGCGAAGTGCTTCGTCTGAGTTTGCCGGATCCATCTGATAGCTTTTTCTGTCACCGAATTGAGGCGCAGATTCGGCCGCATCCCTGAAAGGTCCGTAGAATGCCGAAGCGTATTTTGCCGAATATGACATAATAGTTGTCTCAGAGAAGCCCTCCTCATCAAGCGCGCCTCTGATAGCCTTCACCATTCCGTCGATCATGCCTGAGGGCGCAATCATATCGGCTCCGGCTCTTGCATAGCTTATCGCTTCTTTGCCGAGATTGACAAGAGTTGAATCGTTTAGCAGTCTGCCTTTTTCCGACAGAACGCCGCAATGCCCGTGACTTGTGTATTCGCAGAAACAGGCATCAGCTATCATAACGATATCAGGATATTTTCCCTTGATTTTTCTTATTGCTTGCTGAACCAGCCCGTTATCGTCCCATGCTTCACTTCCGATATCATCTTTTTCTTTGGGAATTCCGAATATAAGAAAAGCCCTGATACCAGCATCGTAGCTTTCAGATACTTCATCGGTTATCCTGTCAAGCGAAAACTGATATATACCGGGCATTGATTTAATCGGATTTTTAACCGATTTCCCCGGTCTTACGAATATTGGATAGATTAGATTCTCCAGTTTCAGATGAGTTTCGCGCACCATAGCCCTTGTTGCGGCGTTTTTTCTTAATCTTCTCAAACGAACAGATGGAAATGACATTGATTCGGCCTCCGATTTTGTTTTTTGCATCAAATGCTCATCTATTATATACTTAAATGCAGTGATGGCAAATGAACTTATCCTTTCTCCGTCTTGATATTTTACTCCATTTTGTCACTGCTATGACGCAGAGTCCGCGGCAGTCTGAGATTGCTTCGCTTTACTTGCGTTCGCTCGCAATGACAAAGAAGGAAAGTCAATGCAATTACTTCCTCCTGTCACTGCGACTGCTTTTATTTTCCTGGCACTGCTACTGCTTTTATTTTCCTGTCACTGCGAGGTATACTGCCCCCACTTGTCAAGACAATTTTCTCTAATTTCTTATTCCCTCCCTTCTCATTAAATAATATCTAATATTTTTCATCAGGCGGCATCCTGTATGTTTTG
>JALWSW010000233.1 GCA_027080125.1 Campylobacterales bacterium
TTGTATGAAACCGATCTCTCATCAAAACTGTTTAACGGACTGATCCGGTGGTTGACAAAGATTCCGGGTAAACTGCTGCATATAAACATTATCGCCTGTTCAATGTTTGCCGCCGTGTCCGGCTCAAGCGCAGCTACAACAGCCACCATAGGCAAAATCACATTAAACGAATTATCAAAAAGAGGCTATGACAAAAGTCTGGCAGTCGGTTCTCTTGCTGGAGCCGGAACTCTTGGTTTTTTGATTCCCCCGAGTATCATAATGATAATTTACGGAGTTCTTTCAAATACATCAATAGGAAAGCTGTTCGCTGCCGGCATTTTACCAGGACTTATGCTTGGGAGCTTCTATTCAGCATATATAGCAATCCGCAGTCTGATAACTCCCTCTTTAGTGCCAAAAGAAATGACAAGATATAGCTTCAGAGAAAAACTGTCCGCATCAACCGGAATAATTCCTCTATTTGCTTTAATAACTGTTGTTTTGGGAAGCATCTATCTCGGCTTTGCAACTCCTACCGAAGCTGCAGCGCTGGGTGTGATTGGCTCGCTTATAACAGCGGCGATTTTCAAAAATCTGAGATTTAAAACCCTTAAGAATGCATTAATAAACTCGTCAAAAACAACGGCAATGATTGTTTTTATAGTAATCGGAGCCGCTTTTCTTTCGCAAGTTGTGGGATTTGTTGGAATAGCCAGGGCTTTGAGCCTGTTTGTCGCAAAATTGGGACTCTCGAAATATATGCTTCTTGCCGTAGTAGGCATTATGTATATGCTTATGGGTATGGTTTTAGACGGCATCTCAATGGTAGTTATGACATTGCCGATAATTTTGCCGATTATGTTATCTGCAGGCTTCAGCCCGCTTTGGTTCGGAATATTTCTTGTTATAATGGTCGAGCTTGCACAGATAACCCCTCCGGTTGGCTTCAGTCTGTTTGTAATTCAGGGCATATCCAGGGAGAGTGCAGGCAATATCATCAGATATAGCTTTCCATTTTTCCTTATAATGATATTTTCGGTGATTCTGCTTGCTCTGTTTCCTCAGATAGTCTTTTATCTTCCAAACCAGATGATAAGATAGGCAATAATTAATAAGTCTATATCATCAGCTTTTCATCAAGAATCTTTGCGGCACAAAATTTTCCGCACATCGTGCAGCTTTTCGGATCCTCGGGAGGATATTTTTCCCTTGACCGAGCTACAGCTTCAGGATCAATTGCCAGCTTCTGCATCAATTCCCAATCGCTTTTCTTACGCGCAATAGACATCTTTCTGTCCCACTCCTTTGCCCCTTTCACACCTTTGACAATATCTCCTGCGTGAGCGGCTATTTTGGCTGCAATGACACCGGTTTTAACATCATCGATTTCAGGTAGATTCAGATGTTCTGCAGGGGTTACATAGCATAGAAAATCGGCTCCGTAAGCTGCAATCAGCGCGCCTCCAATTGCCGAGGTGATATGATCATATCCGGGAGCAACATCGGTAACAAGCGGACCAAGCACATAAAACGGAGCCCCGTCACACAATGTTTTTTCCATCTTCAGATTCGGCAGAATATGATCTATCGGAATATGACCGGGACCTTCTATCATACTTTGAACCCCATACTCCAATGCACGTTTATGCAGCTTGCCAAGCGTGATAAGCTCGTCTATCTGGCATCTGTCTGATGCATCCTCAATTGCTCCGGGGCGAAACGCATCGCCAAGTGAAAGCGTCGCATCATAACGCTTTGTAAGCTCAAGCAGCCTGTCAAAGCTCTCATAAAGCGGATTTTCTCTGTTGTTGGCTATCATCCATTTTGCCAGCAGTGAGCCGCCTTTACTTACAACACCCTGAATTCGTTCCGAGCCTCTTTCTGTTTCTATGCTGTGCCAGGTAACTCCGCAATGGACAGTCAGATAATCAACTCCGCTTTCAAGGTGACGCTCGATTACATCAAAGAGCAGATCCTCGCTCATCTGCTCAATTACCCCTTTTGCCTCGGCAATCTCGCTTGCGGCTTGATATATCGGAACAGTTCCGATAACGATATTGGATTTTTCCATAATTTTTTTTCTTGTCAAATCCAGATTGCCCCCGGTCGATAGATCCATAATTGTGTCAGCACCCGCTTTTATGGCAACAGATGCCTTTTCTATCTCAAAATTAATATCGGAAATATCGCTCGAGGTGCCAATATTTGCATTTATCTTTGTCGAAAGATGCCTGCCAACTGCCACCGGTTCAACGTTATGTTTTCTGTTTTTAAGTATAACAGTTGTGCCGTTGGCAATGCTTCGGGCAATCTTTTCGGGATCTATACCCTCTTTTGCGGCAACCCTTTTTACATTATCGCTTATTATCCCTTTTTGCGCCAACTCAATTTCTGTCAATTTAGCTCCCTAAAATGCCTTTTTATAAAATTTACATACCCTTTAGCCATTATACTTCCGCAACCGATTTTAGCAATCTTGCTACCGGTCTGTTTGGAAGTGAGTCTCTAAAAGCAATCATATACGGTAGGAAGTGCAAATGCCGCCTTATGTATGGCGCTGTTGTAATATTTCAGAGGCAGTGACAGATTCATATAT
>JALWSW010000234.1 GCA_027080125.1 Campylobacterales bacterium
AACTTACGTAAAGTTAACTATTAAAGGATCAGCTAAAAATTAACTATTGAAAAGAAAGAATGACTCAAAATAATCGAAACTCAATCGTTAGTATCATGGTTTCCAAAAAATGTTGTTGAGAAAAGTATTATAAAAAATTGTAGAATAAAAGCCGACTGCATAACATCGGCTCATAGTGCATGCCGCAAATCATTGTAAATATGGCAATTATACATTAAATAAACATATCGGTAAATAGAAAAATAAAACATTGAACTGCGGCACGCACCATAGCCCCAAACGTTAGGCGTCAGCAAAGGAAAACTCTCATTATGAAAATATTTTATGTGATTTAAACCACGGAATTATCGGTAAATTTAATGAGTTAGTGCGTTTGCTGTTGGAATAATTTGTATCTTTGAATATGGCTACAAAAGAACAAATAGAACAAAGTTTTATCATAGACGAGCTGACAAATTCGATTAGAAATACGATTTCGGGTGACAGCTTTCAAACAGAAATATCCATTTTAACCAAGAACGACTTAAAAACAATTACAAAGAAAAACGGCTGGAATTTCAACTGGAGAATTGAATTCAAGGATTTAACAAAAGAAGTTTATAAATTGACTATTGTCAATAACCCGTCTATTATTCAAGGCCTATTGAGTATAACGATTGAAAAAGACCATATATTTATGAACCTACTTGAAAGCGCGCCATTTAATATCGGCAAAAACAAATTATATGAAGGGGTAGCCGGAAACCTGGTGGCATATGCTTGTAAAGTTTCATTTCAAAAAGGGTACGAAGGCTTTGTAGCATTTACAGCAAAAACAAATTTGATAAAACATTACGAAAAAACATTGGGAGCTTACCACTTCAAAAACGGAAGAATGATAATCCCAACAAACGCAGCTAAAAAATTGGTTGAAACTTATTTTAAACTATAGAAAAATGGGACACATAAAAGAACCTGAAGGGATTGACTTTGTCATAGAAAGCAAACCTTTAACAAACACTGAAAGAAAAGAGATAAGTGATTTTATAAAAACACTTAAAAAGAAATGGACTGTCCGAAAAAAAGCAGCAAGAAGAAAAAAGAAAACTGTTGAAAACCTATAATGCCGAACGCCTAACAATGGCTCATAGTGCATACCGCAATTAGTTGTAAATACGACAATTAAACATTAAATGAAGTTAGCGGAAAATAGGAAAATATAACTTTGAAATTGCGGCACGCACCATAGCCCAACCGTTAGGCTTCATGCAGAAAAGACCGTAAAAAGAATAGAATATGTTTGACGAATTAACAAAGTATAAGAACAATAATCATTTCTTTTTTACAGCAAAAGAAGAACTTGAAAATGTATGTAATGCTCCAAAAGACAAGAGTGGAGTTTATCTTGTGTACGAATTAAAAAACGGAAGAATTGAATTGGTTTATATTGGTTCTACCGGGAAAATTCAAAACAACGGAACAATTAAACATCGTACTGGTGGACTTTATGACAGAATTGTTAATGGATATCAATTTGGAAAAGTACCAAGAAAAAAATCATGGAAACAAAAATTGATTAACGAGAAAATTGACGCATTGGATATCTATTGGTATGTTACTATAGATTCTGAGAATATGGACATTCCAGTATTTGTTGAAGCAACGATAATACAACGATTTTTTGAATTCAATGGACGTTTGCCCCATTGGAATAAAGAACTATAAAAACGACTAAATGAGACAACATATTTTGCAAATAGTAAAAGGATTGAAAGCGACAAAAAAGATGCTCTCAAAAGATGATGTTCTAAAAAATGACATTGATTTTAACTATGATTTTATTCCTCCTTTTTCAAAAGCAGAAAAAACTAGGGACGTTAAATTGATTTTTATAGGGCAAGACCCAACAGTTAGAAATCAAAAATCACGAGAAAATATTAAGGTAACTTTAAATCTTGACAAAGAAAACAGTCTAAAAACATACCTGAAAACAGTGTGCGATATTCTGCAAGTTGACATTGAAAAAGAAGTTTATGCAACGAATTTATACAAATGCTTCTTCAAAATTCCACCGGCGGATGACCAAACAATTTTAACAAGACATTTTAAAATTTGGATGGACTTACTCATACATGAATTGTCAATATTTGAAAACGCAATTTTCATAACATTAGGAGAACCACTAATAAAACAATTGATTCATTCGAATAGCAAAAAAGTAAATTATTACTGGGACTACATCGGACAAACAAAATCTGGAATGAATTTTAAATGTAATGAACCATATGAAAATTACTTGCAAAAAAGAATTTACCCGATAGCACATCAACCAACTTGGAACCAAAATGAATTCTACAAAACATATTTGAATGATTATCTGAGATATTTAAAAAGAAATGAAAATAAAGCACGAAAGCCTAACAATGGCTCATAGTGCATGCCGCAATTGCTTGTAAATATGTTGATTAAGCATTAATGAATATACTGGAAAATAGAAAAATATAACTTTGAGACTGCGGCACGCACCATAGCCCAACCGTTATAGGCAAATTAACAAGAATAATAG
>JALWSW010000235.1 GCA_027080125.1 Campylobacterales bacterium
GGATCTGATAAGGGCTGATTCCGGACAGGTCATAGGTGTTGTGACGTGGAATATGGTTGATGGCGGCATCAATATCTTTTTTGGCAAAGCTGTGATATTTGCTACCGGTGGCAACACAAGAAACTTCAGAACAAACACCAATGCTCATATCAATACCGGTGATGGATTATCTATTGTGATGCGTGCAGGAATTCCAGTTGAGGACCCTGAATATATTCAGTTTCATCCGACCGGAATTTATGGGATCGGCAATCTTATTACCGAAGGAGTAAGAGGAGAAGGAGGATACCTTCTTAATTCCGAAGGTGAGCGCTTTATGAAAAAATACGCTCCGCACGTTCTTGATCTTGCAAGTAGGGATGTTGTCAGTCGAGGTATGGCTCAGGAAATAAGAGATGGAAGAGGCGTAGGACCTAAAAAAGATCATATGCTTTTAAAACTTGATCATCTCGGGCATGATTTTATCATGGATAAATTGCCCGGTATATGGGAATTGACATATAAATTTACCGGTATTGACTGTACCAAGGATCCAATTCCGGTTGAGCCGACTGCTCATTATCATATGGGAGGAATTCCTACAAACCTGTTTGCTCAGGTTGTTGTTCCTGAGGGAGATGAGTATGAAAAACCAATTCCGGGTTTTTACGCTGCGGGAGAATGTGCCTGCGCATCTGTTCACGGTTCCAACAGATTAGGCAGCAATTCGATGCTTGATCTTGTGGTAACAGGAACTCAGGCAGGGCGTCAGGCATCCAAATGGATACTTGAGAATGACATTGAGCTTCCGACGCCTCCGGTTGAATATCTTGCCGATAAAACCGCCGGTGATACCATAAAAAAGATTAACAATCTGTTTGATTCGGATGGCAGCGTAAAGATGGATGAGATATGGGAAAAGCTTCGCGATAGTATGTCGAACAATATGGGCGTCTTCAGAACCGAAGAAAGCCTTACAAATCAACTAAATCTTTTGGCTGATTTGAGAGAAAAATATAAAAATATTGGCATACAGGATAAGGGACTGTCGTTTAATCTTGATCTTATCGAGACACTGGAGTTAGGTTCGCTGCTGGATGTTTCTCTTGTCGAAACCGCGGCGGCTTTAAACAGAACCGAAAGCAGAGGCGCTCATTACAGGGATGATTATCCGGAGCGAAATGATAAAGAATGGTTGAACCATACCTTAACCTTCTTGAATGATGATAAGGTTGAAATTAAATACAAGCCTGTACGCATGAAAGCTATCACAGCTCCTACATTTCAACCTAAAAAACGTGTTTACTAAGGGAGGCAGATAATGTCATTAGCCGTAGGTGATAAAATTACATTCAGAATTGCGCGCTTTAATCCTGAGACTGACAAAAAGGAACATTATGAGGATTATGAGGTAGAGTATAGAAAAGACGGGATGATGGTTCTTGACGGATTAAATCAGATAAGGTGGGAGCAAGACGGAACATTGTCATATCGAAGAAGTTGCAGAGAAGGTGTGTGCGGTTCTGACGGGATGAATATAAACGGTGTCAATATGGTTTCATGCATGACGCATATCTCCGATCTCAAAAGCAGCGTTATAACAATAAGGCCGCTTCCCGGTTTTCCCGTTGTAAAAGATCTTGTTTGCGATATGACCGATTTCTTTAATAAATATTATGTTGTAAAACCGTATCTGGTTGAGAAAACCCCGCCACCGGGCGAGGAAAGACTTCAATCAATTGAGGACAGAGACAAACTCAACGGACTTTATGAGTGTATTTTGTGTGCCTGTTGCTCAAGCTCGTGTCCGTCTTATTGGGCTGACCCGGATTATCTTGGTCCATCTGCGCTGATAAATGCGGCGAGGTTTGTTTTTGATTCCCGCGATGAAGGCAAAGACGAACGTCTTGATATTCTGAATGATAAACATGGCGTCTGGAGATGTCATACTATAATGAACTGCATTCCTGCTTGCCCTAAAGAGCTGAATCCAACTAAAGCCATAGCGGCTTTGCAACAGGCTATAGTAAGCAGGAAATATTAAACCGGTTTCATAGATTTAAGAATCAAAAGAGCCCCTGTAAAATTACAGAGGCTCTTTTTTCTTGTCACTTGGAAAGTATTAGCAGAGCGTCAGCCTCCTTACGCCCAATACCAGAGATCCAGCACATATCATTTTACCAAAAACCTAATGACTAACTATGAGATTGCCACACTTACTTGCGTTGTGTGCAATGACGTCCGAACCAGTCACTGCGAGGCTTAGCCGACGCAGTCCCAAACTCTTGTCACTGCGATCCAGCACTTTTGCAGAAGTGCTTGATAAACAGTCTCATAAAAAATTCCAAATGGTACAGATAAGACCCGTATGTTTTGCCTAACATGGCGGATTTGATATCGTTCTATTGACAATTAAAGTAAGTTTCCTAATATCTTTTCTCAGGAGGAGTTAATTGAAAATAAAAAATATTGCGATAATAAGTCATGTGGATCATGGAAAAACTACGCTTGTTGATTGTCTGTTGCGTTTTTCCGGTAATCTCAGGGAAACAGGAGAGCGCATACTGGATTCCAACGAGCTTGAGCGTGAAAAAGGGATAACCATACTTTCAAAGGTTGCATCGGTTCGATATAAAGATTATAAAATCAATATTGTCGATACGCCCGGGCATGCGGATTTCGGCGGCGAGGTCGAGCGCATATTGAATATGGTTGACGGGGTTTTTCTTCTTGTGGATGCGGTTGAAGGTCCTATGCCTCAAACAAAGTTTCTTCTCGGGAAGGCTTTAAAATACGGATTTCTGCCAATAGTTGTCATCAACAAAATAGACAAGAAGGACGCGATGCCTGATGAGATTGCCGGCAGGGTTTTTGATCTGTTTTATAATTTAGGCGCCAGCTCAGAGCAGCTCGATTTTCCCATTCTCTATACTTCAGCCAAAAGGGGCTATGCGCTTTATGAACTTTCAGATGAGAGAAAGGACTTTGTGCCGTTTTTTGAAACCGTAATAAAATATGTTCCGGCTCCGCAATCAGACAGCGAAAAACCGCTTCAACTTCAGATAAGCCTTATCGATTATGATGAATATCTCGGAAGGCTTGGCATAGGCAGGATTAAAAACGGAGTGATTGGAATAAACGAATCAATTCTTGCGGTCTATCCTGACGGGAAACGCGAGAATGCAAGAATTATAAAGCTTTTTGGTTTTCAGGGCAACAAGCGGGTTGCAATTGAGAAGGCATCCGCAGGCGATATTGTGGCAGTAAGCGGAATTTCCGATATTGATGTCGGGGTTACTCTGACTGATGTTTCCCACCCGATGCCGCTTGAGCCGTTTCATATCGACGAGCCGACCCTCTCAGCCATATTTTCTGTCAATGACAGCCCGTTTGCGGGCAAGGACGGGAAATATGTTACGGCAAACAAGCTGAAGGAGCGCCTTATAAAGGAGGCAAGAACCAATGTGAGCATACGATATCGCGAGCTTGACTCCAACAGATATGAGATAGTAACAAGAGGAGAGCTTCAGCTTGCCGTGATTATGGAGCAGATGAGAAGAGAAGGATATGAATTTTCGGTATCGGCTCCGAGGGTGGTTATTAAAGAGGAAAATGGAAAAAGATTGGAACCGATACTTAACTTCACCGCTGAGGTGAGTCCTGATTATGTGGGTGCGGTTATAGAGGAGCTTTCCAGAAGAAAAGCCTCGATAAATAATATAGAACAGGTTTCCGAAAATATGTCAAGAATCACAGGCACAATTCCAACAAGAGGATCGCTTGGCTATCATCACCGGTTTTTAACCGATACTCACGGAGAGGGAATTATCTATTTCAGTTTCAACGGCTATCAGGAATACAAAGGTGAGATTAACACCAAAAAATACCACTCTCTGGCAGCGTTTGAGACCGGACGTGTAACTTCGTATGCTCTCAATAATCTGGAAAAGCGAGGCGAGTTTTATGTTGCGCCCGGGGATCAGGTGTATCAGGGACAGATTGTCGGTTTTACCGCCGTTGATCATGATATTGACATAAATGTATGCAAGAAAAAGAACCTGACTAATATGAGAGCGGCAGCAGCCGATGAAACGGTGGTGATAAAGCCTCCGGTAAAGTTTAATCTTGAGAAGGCGCTTGAAATTGTAGCAGATGATCAAGAGATTGAGGTGACTCCCAATGCAATTCGTCTGCGCTTTAAGGTTTTGAATCCGAATGCAAGAAAAAAGATTGCAAAAGGAAAGGAGTGGCGAGGTGAGAGTTCTGTCGCTTGATGTAGGTGATAGAACTGTGGGAGTTGCGGTAAGCGATCCCACCGGTGTTATAGCTACCCCTGTTGTTACTATAAAAAGAGGGGAAAGCGTTGATAGGGATATTGAGGAGATTGTATCTTTGGCAAATGCTTATGAGGTTGGTGAGATTGTAGTCGGCTTGCCTATTAGCTTGGGAAACAGGCAGACGGCTCAGACACGGAAAGTAACCGAATTCACAGAAAGATTAAAAGAATCCATACAGATTCCGGTGGTTTATTATGATGAGCGCTATACCACTAAAATCGCTCATTCGGTACTTTATGAGGCTGGCATCAAAAGTAGACATCACAAAAAGGTTGTAGACCAACTGTCTGCGGTAATTATACTTGAGGATTTTCTGGAATCTCGCCGTAATCGGAATTGAAAAAGATACTTATAATTCAGATAGCTTTCGGAATAGTAATAACGGCGTCCTTAGGGCTTGTATTGCTGAAATATATCTCATATTTTCATCAAAAAATCGATGTGGCAGAAGTGCGTGTTGTGGTGAAAAAGAATGAGCCTGTAAGCAAGCTGATAAAAGAGCTCGGCAAAAAGGGCGTAATCAGAAATCCGTCCTGGCTATGGTATTACTACAAGGTTGCAAAAACAAATATTCAGGCTGGAGTTTACCGTTTTTCAGGGAAAATATCTCCGTTTGATGTTGTAAAAAAATTAAAAGAGGGCAAGGTAGAGACGATTTCTTTGACCTTTCCTGAAGGGATCACCGCTCAGGAGGTCATCAGAAAGCTTGAGGAAAACAAGGTGATAGAAAGAGGAGCGATAGGGAAAGAGATCTATCCTTTTCTGGAGGGCTATCTTTTTCCCGATACATATCAATTTAAAATAGGAGAAGGAGCCAGAAAGGCGATTGAAAAGATGATTGTTCGTTTTCAGCAAAAAATGAAACGGTTTGGCTTTGCCGATAAGCAGCTGAGAGAGAACCTAATCATTGCATCTTTGATTGAAAAAGAATCGGTTTCAGACGGAGCAAAGGTAAGTGAGGTAATACATAACAGGTTAAAGCTCAATATGCCGCTTGGATTGGATTCGGCTTTGGAGTATGCTCTTGGCAGAACCAGGCTGAAACGTTCCGATTTTTACCTTGATACGCCTTATAATCTTTACAAAAGAAAAGGTTTGCCTCCTACGCCTATATGCAATCCGTCTCTAAAGGCAATCGAATATTCCAATGATGCACCCTCAGGCAACCTGTTGTATTTTTTGAGCTATAACGGATCGACCTTCTTCTTTACAAACTATAGGAAGGAAAAAGAATGGATAAGAACGCGCAGCCGCAGAAATTAGCATATATCAAAACATTCGGTTGTCAGATGAATTTTCATGACAGTGATATCATAGCCGAGCTGCTCAGACAGGCGGATTTTTCGATTGTTGAAAAGGCCGATGATGCGGATACGATAATCTTTAATACCTGCACCGTCAGAGATCATGCTGAGAACAAATTTTATAGTGAGCTTGGGAGATATTCTAAATCAGGCAAAAAGATTGTTGTTGCCGGATGTCTTTCGCAGATAGAGGGTCGCGGTTTGATGAGACGAGCTCCGTTTGTGCATGCAGTTGTGGGACCTCAATATATTTATGAGATTCCCTCAATAATTGATGCCGGAAAGGTCGTGCTTACCGGCGATAATCCTGAATTTTATCTAAATAGTCAACCGAGTGTTGGAAAACTTTCAGCTTCTGTCAATATTATGTATGGCTGCAGCCGGTTTTGCAGCTATTGTATTGTTCCTTACACAAGGGGTAAAGAGGTTTCACGCAAACCTGAGGATATATACAATGAAATAAACGGTATTGCTCAGGCTGGAGCGCGTGAGATTATTCTGCTTGGTCAGAATGTAAATGCATACAGATACGAAGAGACCGATTTTGCCGCCTTGCTTAAGATGGTTGCAAAAATTCCAGGCATTTCCAGGATAAAGTTTCTCTCGCCCAATCCGGCAAGCATGACCGACAGGCAGATAAGAGAAATCGGATCTATACCTAAATGTGTACCGCATATCCATCTTCCGCTTCAATCCGGCTCGGATAGAATTCTCAAACTTATGAAGCGCGGTTACAACAGCAAAACCTATATGAAAAAGGTTGAAAAAATTGAAAATTATATTAAAGATGCTATATTAACAACTGACATTATTGTTGGTTTCCCGACCGAAACCGAAGATGATTTTCGGCAGACACTAAAAATCGTTGGAGATGTTGGGTTTTTCAACAGTTTTATGTTTTGCTACTCTAAAAGAAGAGGCACGGAGGCAAGTTTGATGGAATCTCAGGTTGACACGGAGTTATCGAAGGAGAGGCTTGCAAGATTGATGGAGTTTCAGGAAAAGATAACTGCAAAGAAACTGACAAAATATAAAGGGCGGATTGTGTCGGTGTTTGTGGATAAACGGAAAAAAGGCGGATTTTCAGGAAGAACCCGACAGGATATTGTTGTTAATATAGAAAGCGACAAAGAACTTTTTGGGAAATTTGTTCCGATTGAGATTTATGAGATATCAAAGCATACATTGAAAGGGCGTGAAATTGCGTGAGATAGCGATCGTTGATACGGTTTTTGATGAGATTAACAACTGTGCCTATCTGATTTTAAGAGATGCCGACGAGCATTTTCAACTTCAGGTAACCAAAGATATCGGTAAAAAGGTAGCGTTGCTTTTATACAATGCATTTCCTAGCGATGAGAAGAGTATATACAGTAGTTTTGTAAAACTTGTTAATGAGTTTGGTTTTCAAATTATCTCGGTTATATTGCTGCCTAATCTGAAAAGCGGTGACCTTGCCAGAATAGTTATATCCAATGGTGAGCAAACCATAGAACTATTTATCGACAGCGAAGATGCAATTTTGGTTGCGCTTATCTCCTCGGCGGTAATTTTTATCGATTATGATGAGGAAAGGGAAGAAAAGGAAGACATCGAAAAGACTCTTCTATCCAATTGGTATAATTTTTTCTCAAAGGTTTTGTGAAGACAAGATTCTATTCAATCGATTATCCTGAAACTTTTTTATATGCTAAATCGATATTATGATAATTTTTTGAATCCCAGAGCCGTCAGGTCAGATGATGCCAAAAGATGGAAGTCTGAGGCTGATGATCCTATACGCACTCCGTATGCGGTTGATCGCGATCGCATTCTTTATAGCAAGGCGTTCAGAAGATTGAAACATAAAACACAGGTTTTTATTGCTCCGGAAGGAGATCATTTTATCAGCCGGCTGACTCACACCCTGGAGGTATCGCAGATTGCCAGAACCATAGCAAAGGGACTGAGACTTAATGAAGAACTGTGTGAGGCAATTGCACTGGGGCATGATCTCGGGCACACCCCTTTTGGTCATGCAGGCGAGGAGGCTTTGAAAGAGATAACCGGAGGAAGTTTTACTCACGCAAGGCAGTCTTTGCGTGTTATTGATAAGATTGAGAATGGCGGGGCAGGTTTAAATCTTACTTTTCAGACAAGAAACGGGATAGCGCTTCATTCAAAAGGGCAGGGTGCCATTATTTCTTCAGATAATAAGATGATGCCCAACACCCTTGAAGGTCAGATAGTCAGAATTGCTGATATCATTGCATACACAAATCATGATACCGCGGATGCGATACGTTCCTCTTTGATTACCGAAGAGCAGCTTCCGCTTGAGGTAAAAGAGCTTTTGGGTCGAACCCATTCGAAGCGAATTGCCACGATGGTAATAGATGTAATTAAGAGTACAACAAAAAACGGTTACAAGCAGGTTACAATGAGCGATAATCTGCTTGAGGCGCTGAGTCTTTTCAGATCATTTTTATACAAAACGGTTTATCAGCATAATGAGGTTAAACGGGAGGCTGAAAAGGCAAAGAAGATTGTTAAAGAGCTGTTTTATTATATTTATGAAAATGAGAAAACTTTTTTAAATAAAAAAGACAGGATGCAGGCGGTCGTGGATTATATTTCAGGAATGACGGACCAGTTTGCCATCAACTATTATAAGTCCTGTTTTATACCAAAACCTTGGAGAGAAAATGAGTGATTTAGTTGCAGTTATTGATTTCGGGTCGCAAACTACCCAGTTACTTGCCAGAAGAATCAGAGAGATTGGCGTGTATTCGATTATTATTCCTTATGATTCTTGGCAGGATATCTACAAATATGATACGAAGGCGGTTGTTCTTTCAGGAGGTCCCTCAAGTATCTATGACAAGGATAGCCCCACTATACCTGTAGAAAAAATAGAGCTGCCGATTTTGGGCATCTGTTATGGAATGCAGCTTATTGTCCACCAGCTTGGCGGAAAGATTATAAGTGATGATCAGGAGTATGGACCGGCGCATTTGAAGCTTATTGCAGATTCTGTGTTTCTCAAAGGAACTGACGGCTCAACCGTTTGGATGAGTCATAAAGATAGGGTTGAAGCGATTCCTGAGGGATTTAAAACAGTTGGAATTACCAATAGTATCAAGTATGCGGCAGTCGAGAATAACAGAAAAAAAATTTACGGGATACAGTTTCATCCGGAGGTTACCCATACTGAACTTGGCAAACAGATTCTGAAAAATTTTGTCATCGATATTGCCGGTGCTTCGGCAGATTGGGATATTAAGCGTTTTATATCTGAGAAAATCAGCTCATTGAACAGAAGTATCGGGGGTAAAAAGGTTCTTGTGGCTGTTTCGGGAGGAGTTGATTCGACCGTTACCGCCCTGCTTCTAAAGCGAGCCGGAGCTGATGTTGTTCCGGTTTTTATAAACAATGGATTGCTTAGATACAATGAAGAGAAGGTTGTTTTGGGTCAGCTTGAGAAACTCGGACTTTCGGTTGTTTATGAGGATGCATCGGAGCTGTTTCTTTCGAAACTTAAAGGGGTTCAGAATCCTGAAAAAAAGCGCAAAATTATAGGACATACATTTATAGATATTTTCACCAAGATTGCCAAAAGACAGAGCGGAATCGAATATCTTGCGCAAGGAACGCTTTATCCTGATGTTATTGAGAGCTCTGTGGTGGGCAAAAACTCCTCTCTTATAAAAAGTCATCATAATGTTGGAGGGTTGCCCGAAAAATTGGGATTTAAACTTGTCGAACCGTTGCGCGAGCTGTTTAAGGATGAGGTCAGAGAGCTTGGCAGGAATTTGGGAATAGCAGAAGAATATATACAGAGGCAGCCGTTTCCCGGACCTGGTCTTGCAATACGTATTATCGGAGAGATTACCAGGCAGAGACTCGATATATTAAAAAAAGCCGATAAAATTTTAATTGATGAGATTAAGAAGAACGGATTTTATAATAAGGTTTGGCAATCTTTTGCCGTTTTGCTTCCCTTGAGGTCTGTGGGAGTAATGGGAGATCACAGAACCTATGATTATACGATTTGCATCAGAATTGTAGATAGCACAGACGGCATGACAGCCGATTGGGTTTATCTTCCCGAAGCTGTCTTAAGAAAAATCTCCACCGAAATCATAAATAAAACCGAAGGTATAAACAGGGTGGTTTATGATGTTTCAACCAAACCCCCAAGTACGATAGAATGGGAATAATAAAAGATAGTTTTGTTGCGGATAAGCTGCTCGAGCTTCCTTTTTTGTGGAATAGTGACAAACATACCGCATTTTTGGAAAAAAGACTAAAGGTTTCGGTTGTTTTCAGAGGCGGAGAGTTGGTTATTAAAGGTGAGGAGAAAAAAGTTAAAGATGCCCTGGAATATTTTAATCGACTGGAAACGGTTGTAGCCTCAGGTTATAGCGTCAAGGACTCCGGTTTTGAGCAGTTTTTCGAACTTCTGTGTTCAAACGGCAGTATTAAGCCTATAACGATAAAAAATCGCCATATTTTTCCCAAAACCGTAAACCAAAGCGAATATCTCAACAAGATAAGAAACAGCAGCATAGTTATGGGGATAGGTCCCTCAGGAACCGGCAAAACCTATCTGACCGTAGCAATGGCGGTTGAATCGCTTCTTTCTGGTGCAGTGCAAAGAATCATCCTTGCAAGACCTGCAGTTGAAGCCGGCGAGAGTCTCGGGTATCTTCCGGGTGATCTGTCTGAAAAAATCAATCCTTATCTAAGACCGTTATATGATGCGCTTTATGATATGATAGGACCTGAGAAGGTTGAGCGATACATTGAAAACGGCAAGATTGAAATTGCGCCTCTTGCTTATATGCGAGGCAGGACACTTAACAGATCGTTTGCAATTCTTGATGAGGCGCAGAACAGCTCGGTTACTCAGATGAAGATGTTTCTTACACGTTTGGGTTTTGGCTCGAAAATGGTTATCACAGGAGATATAACACAGGTGGATCTTCCCGAACCGAAAAAATCCGGTCTTTTAATCAGCGCTAAAATATTGGAAGGAATTGACAAAAATATAAAAATTGTCCGCTTCAATAGCGCCGATATCGTGAGGAATCCTCTTGTATCAAAAATTATAGATGCTTACGAAAAGCAAAAAGATTAATATTGTAAACAGTTTGGATAGCTGGTTTGTTCCTAAAAAAAAGATTGTCGATATTATGAGGTTTGTAGCAGATCTCCTCAAGATAGACGGTGAGTTAGATCTGCTTTTAACCGATGACAAAACCATCAGGAAATATAATAAAAGATATCGTTCTATTGACAGAGCTACCGATGTTTTGTCTTTTTCCGTATCGGATAACGGGTTTGTTTTGCCTGAGGAAAAGGTTTTCGGAAACATAATAATTTCGTGGGAGCAGCTCAAACTTGATACGAGAGAGTTTGAGGTCGATATTGACGAGATGATGGCAAGGCTGATAATACATTCGGTTTTACATCTGTCAGGTTATGATCATATTGAAGAAAAGCAGCGTAAAGAGATGCAGAAAGAGGAGACAAGGCTGCTTAATCTTTACAAAGAACGTTTAACTTTAGTTTAATTCCTCTTTTAGTCTTATCGGTGTTCGTTTTTCCGGATATTTTTCTTCTATATTTTTATAGAATGCTCTAATCTTATCCATATCATTTCTGATATTGCCAGTTGGAATAAGCCAATATCCTATTCCCACCTCTTTTTTCTTATAATCAATATATCCGCACAGAATCGGTATCTTTGCGCCGTTGGCAATCCAGTAGAATCCCGACTTCCAGTACGGTGCTTTTCCTCTTGTTCCTGAAGGGGGTATGATAATTGCGAGTTTTTCAGATGTTTCGAACTGTTTTATCACCTGTTTTGTAAGTCCGCTGTGCTTGGATCTGTCAATCGGTATTCCTCCGAGAAATTTCATTATTGAGCCAAACGGTTTTTTAAAAAGCGAATCTTTGCCCATCCAGGAAACCTTCAAGCGAAGGATATGAACTGCCGCAAGCATAAACGGAAAATCCCAGTTGCTTGTATGTGTTCCGATTATTACAAATTTTCCCTCTTTTGGAAATTCACCTTTGACATTCCAGCCGGTCACAAGCATCCAAATTCGCCCTATCCAGTATCCCAGAAGTCCTGTTGTGGGTCCGTTATGAATAACTTTAGATCCAATCATCCCGTAAAAAATTTTTTGTATTTATAAGTTGGATAATCAGGCTTAACTCCTTCTTTTTTTACCGAAAAACTCTGCTTATGGGGTGGGTAGCGGGACTTGAACCCGCGACCCTTGGAGCCACAATCCAATGCTCTACCAACTGAGCTATACCCACCATTTTGGTAAATTTGGTGAGCCGTGTAGGGATCGAACCTACGACCCGCAGATTAAGAGTCTGCTGCTCTACCAGCTGAGCTAACGGCCCAATCATAGTACATTGCAAGCTGTCAAAGTTTTTCCCGCAAGGGTTTATCCTTGTTATTATTTTATCAGTTTGCCTGCTCTATTATAATAGAAATATCAGGGAGTCAAGTGGATTTCATAAATCTATCTGAGCACTCACTCGGTTTTGCGGATTTCTGGAATTCCTATAACCGCATACATTCTTCCTGAATCTTTTCTTTTACGCCATGAGTAAAAAAGCTGAGCTTCGCATCCGGTGCACCATTTCTCTATGCAGATGTTGCCCTCTGGCACACCGGTATTAATCAGCATTTCTTTGTTTATGTATGCCAGATCTATAAACGGTTTTCCATTTTTTATTTTTGACGGTTGGTTGTAGCTGTTGAACCGTTTTGCTATTTTTTCCGAGACCTCATAGCAGCAATCTCTGATTGAAGGACCTATATAAACCATCAGTTTTTTCGGGTCCGCTGCAAACTCATCGATTAGTTTTTTCGCACAAAGATGTGCTATCTGTTTGCTGGTGCCGCGCCAGCCGGAATGAACCGCTGCAACGACACGATTGTTTTTGTCAAACATAAGAATTGGCACACAATCGGCGGTTCTTATTGATAAAAGCAGACCGGGAGTGTTTGTTATTAGACCGTCTGCTTCGTAGATTCTTTTTGTTTCCTTGGTAACTACAGCTATGTTTTTGCTGTGAATCTGCTTTGGTTGATAGCAAAATGAAAACCTGTTTGAAAGCTCATGTAGGTTTGAAGCCATGAGAATAGGGGATGAATGTGATAATCCGAGAGGTATTTCGTAGTTAAACTGTCTGGTGGTAAAGAATATAACAGCCTTTTTCGTTCTCTTTATTATTGCTGCATCCATTGACTTATGCGTGTTTTATAAAGTAAAAAGAGTGCGGCGCAACCTGTTAGATTGGATATGGGAATCGCCATCCAGACTCCATTTGCCCCATATGACATTGTTACCGATAGGATGTAGGCAAGCGGAATCATAAAAAAAAACAGGTTGACAAGATTTACAATGCTTGGAGTAAGTGTATCGCCGGTTCCCATAAAGATTCTTGAAAAAATTACCGTGGCTCCGGCTGCCGGATAACTGATTGCCTGAAGCCTCATAAAGAATGACCCTGATGTTATGATTTCGGCATCATTTGAAAATATTCCGATGATATATGGAGCAAAAATCAGATATATGAAGGATGCGGTTGCCACAAAGGCGGTTTCATATTTAAGAGCCACAACGACCGATTTTTTGAGCAGATCAAACCGTTTTGCCCCAAAACTTTGACCTGTCAGAACAAAAGCGGCGTTGCCAAGTCCAAAAGTTGGAAACAGGATTACCTGAAAGCTTCTTATTACAATTCCGAAGGCTGCAAGCGGTTTTGATCCGAAAATTGAGACTATTTTTACGGCTGCAAGCATGCTCGAGATTCTCCAGATAAGATGCATCGCCGCAGGTATTGCACCTTTTATTATTTTAGTAGTAAATTGACCGACCGATTTTTTGTATTGCAGGATTGATAGCTTTATAAACCTTTTTCTGATAAAATAAATTTGAAGTGAAACGCCAAACATTCTTGCAATTACGGTGCTTATAGCTGCGCCTTTTACTCCCATTGGTGTAATTATTCCTAATCCGAGTATAAGCACAGGATCAAGTATCAGGTTGACAATATTTGATAAAATAATAATTTTGAGCGCCTTTGATGGCTCTCCTATACTCCTTAACGCAGAATTGATAATCGGAAGAACGAAAAAAAGCGGCATTCCGTAGAAATTTATTTTAAGATAGATATGAGCCATGCTGTAACTTTTTTCTTTTAAACCAAGCATATAAGGCAAAAATTGAGCCAATTGATTTGAGAATGCAACAGTTATAAGTGCGATGATAAGAGCTAAAAGAAGAGCATCGTAAAGGATATATGAGATTTTTGAATTGTCGCCTTTTCCCTTTTCTATTGCAATAAGACTGCCTGAGGACGCTGATATTCCGAATCCTATTGCCATAAAAAGCATCAGCAGTATTGCCGAACTTGTTACCGCGGCAATTGCGGCGTATCCAACCTTTGATACGAAAAATGTATCGACAAGGTTGAACAGATTCTGAAAAAGCATTTCGGTAACCATCGGATAGGATAGTTTCCGAAACTTCTTTTCCAGATCAACTGCTTTTAAACTGTTAATTTGCAGCAACTGATAATCCGGTTATGAGAAGAATAGCTTTACATATTCTCTAATCTTGCACTCTCTATTCTTTTTTTGATATGGCTTTTTATCCATCTCCTGTCCCATAAATAGATAGGATTTGCAGGGATTCCCGATACATAGATGCCAAAATGCAGATGATCACCTCCTGCCATCCCGGTTTGGCCTGTAATTCCGATTATCTCTCCCTGTTTTACATGCATACCTTTTTTTACATTGATTTTAGAAAGATGGGCGTATAGTGAAAATAACCCGAAACCGTGGTCAATTATTATGACATTTCCATACAGATAAAGCCTTCCGGTAAACCTGATGATTCCTGATGCTGCGGCAGGTACATCAGAATGTGTTGTGGAGGCAAGGTCATAGCCCAGATGAAACTCTTTGTCGATAAGCTGATTTCCCATAAAATAACTTCTTAAATCGTTAAATTGTGATGTAACGACCGAATGGGGCAATTGAAGAAAACGCTTATGCCATAGCAGATTGCCTTCAGATATCCGACAAAGCCTTCTAATCTCGGTATTATCTTTCTGACGTAGGATTCTATTCACATACAAAAACAGTTCTTTTTTGCTATCAAACGATTTTCCCGCAGTTTGCATTGCTTTTTCTATGGTCAGCGGAGTAATTTTGATGGTAGTTTTTCTGAATCTTCTCTGTTTCCAATAAACCGGTAAATGCACAGTCGTTTTATTTCCCGCCAGATCGATTGCCGATATTGTGGCATTGCCAAGCGAAGCTTTGCTGTAAATAGGCCATGTGATAAATGTTGCGAAAGAATGACCTTTGCCTATCAGCGCGTCTGCGTTGTAACCCGGAAATTTGTATCCGTCAACAGTTACCCAAGTTTTTTTCAGGAATTTATCTTTAACGCTCCAGATTGCTAATCCGATTCCACCTTTTTCAATTCTTATAGGCAGTCCGAATATATCAATCGTTGGTGATGTTTTGTCTATTATTATCTCCTTGCGTACCGTCTTGCTTGCCCCCTGAAGAAAATGCCTTATGCTTTTGTCGCTTGCAAAGACGGTGATTACGGCATTTCCGTCTGTAATATCAGAAGGAATTTTGAAATTCACAAGTTTTCTGTTGAAATTCTCCGCAAACGTTTTTTCAAACAATGTTTGCGAAACAAGAGCGTTTGATATTGTGATTTTTATCTGCTTTATGGCTGCCTTTTTGTCTTTTATTAATATCTGATAACCGTTTTTTCCTATAAATTTGTCTTTAGGAAGAGATATTTTTATCGGATGATAACCGATTCCCGAAAAATAATAGATTCCAAACAGAAAAAGAACAAACAATACAATTATTGATATGATTTTAGCTTTTCTTTTTTTTCTAACCGTGTAATACATCGTTTTTTATCCTTTTTATTCTTTTTATCGATTTTCTTATCCAGTTTCTTGAAACAGAGGATATTATTTGATCGTTAATAGTTTTCAGAATCGGGGAGGTGCTAACCAATTGAGTTGAAAAGTTCTTAGACGGACCGAAATTTTTGAGCAGAAATACCGTAAATGCCACCAGAATAACAATTTTGGCGAGTGAAAAGAGACCCCCCAGTATCTTGTCAATTATGTTTGTTGCACCGTTTGAGACGATAATATGCATAAGGAAACCTACAAGAATGGCTATGATATAAAAAAGAAGAAATGTCAACAAAAATGCAATAACCGATAGCACAGAGGGGGGAAGTATAAGTTTGCCCAGCAGACTGTTTGCTATAAACGGGTAGTAGATTCTTGCCAGCTCTATCGATGCTATTACGCCAATCAGGCTTGATAGCTCTCTGATAATACCACGGCGCGCTCCTCGTATTGCAAAGAGCAAAAACAGCCCTATAAGCAGTATGTCAATAATTCCAAATTTCATCGGTTCTTACTGTCGTTGTTTTGTAATTGTTGTATATGACCATTCCAAGTTTCGCTCCTTTTGGCTTTTTTATAAACTTTTTTAAAGTATAGTCAACATCTACCTTCCTGTTTTTGGAAGATTTGCTGTTTATGGCAGCCAGATATGCCGCATATTTCAGTTCTTTTTCGGAGTATTTCCCCTTTATCAGGATGTGAGAACCAGGCACCTCTTTCGCATGAAACCATAAATCGTTTTTTCCGGCTATGCCGAAGGTTATTTTTTCATTTCCTTTTGCATTTTTCCCGATATATATGATTACCTCATCGCTAAGCTTTTTTTTGATTATATTGCCCTCAGAAGAGCTCTTTTTTCTTTTTTGAGTCCATTTCTTTTTTATCAGTCCGATTTCAGAGAGTTCCTCTTCTATTGAAGAAAGCTCATCTTCACCGGCAGAGCGTATCAGGTCGTATTCTATCTGTTTCAAGGTTTTTAGATCGTTTTCGATTTTTCCGATTATCTCTTTTTTGATGGCGATTGTTCTTTTTAATTTTTTGGATTTCTTGAACAGATACGACATATTTTCTAATATTGTCAACTTTGGAGAAATCTCTATTTCTTTGCTATAGGGATTATCCGGCAATATAGAGCCACGCCTATTTTTATCTAATCTCCATAGATTGGACTTGATAAAAACGGCATATTCTTCATACTTTTTCCAGTCTTTGGTTTTTTCCAGTTCTTTATAGGTATTTGAAAGTTTTTTGTTAAGCTTTTCGAGCTCTTTTGCGATGATTTTATTCAGATATTCCTTTTTCTGCGCAACGATTTTATTATCTTCTTTTGAACGCAAATATTCAAACAGCGACATAAAATCATCAAAAATTCTGCTCTTTTGCTTGATATTTATTCTAAAAGGGAAAAGTATTTCCTTGTTTTTGTAATATACGATTCTCGGCTGGAAATTTTTATTTAAAAACTGTTTTTTGAGCTCTATAAATGTTGATGTTCCGTTTTCAAGAATCAGCGAAGCTGTTTTTTTTTCTATGCCGCAGTAATATTTCATAATTTTATCTACACCAATATTTTCCGGAAGATTACTTACCTGCCAGATTGGCAGTTTATACTGTTTTATAGGTTGCGGCCAGTTTTTTCCCGCTCTTATCGCTCTTGCAGAATTTACTCTTTGAGGGGTTATCTTCAAAGCATACAAAACCTTGTTTTCCTCATCTGCTATTATGATATTCGGATTTCTCCCCAGAAACTCAAATATCATCTTATATCGAAATATTTTGGCTCCCACGGTTTTTTTTATCTGAATTATTAAAACCCTGTCAGGAAGAGCAGTTGTAATGTTTAGAATGGCAGAACCCGCAAGATTTTTTTTGGCATATTGATAGAACCCGTCCTTTTCGGTAATTTTCGGAATATACTTTTGTATAAAAATTGTTTGAGGATTTAGACAGAATATTACGGTTCTGAGCTTGCGAGCCTTTTTAAATATCAGGTTCAGACGATTTTGGGAAAAGTTAATTCCTATTATTTGAGATTTTATTAGCCATCCGCGTAAAACATTGGCTAAAACCTCTAATATCAGTGCATTCATCGATACTTTTTATGATACCTTTTCTACCTTGATAAATAGATATTTAACTATAGATCTGATAAAAAATAGGATCACCTGATACCGGTGATCCTATCTGTGACCATCTTAAAATCTTTTTTAAATTCTTTTACCTTCTATACATTCTTTCTGCTAACCGCTTCCGTTTGCGCGCTTTCTTTTTTGCTGCCATGAGCTCTCTTTTCCTTCTTTCGCTCGGTTTCTCATAATGATCCCGCTTTTTAATCTCAGAAAGAATAGCCGCTCTTTCGCACTGTCTTTGAAAGCGTTTGTAGGCTTCTTCAAACGATTCACCGTTTCTGACTACAACGCCCGGCATTACACATCACCCCACTTAATTATTTTAGTATCGTATCATCCTATCACCCGCATAAAGAGATGTCAAGTAGTCTAAACTTGTCCGAATCAGGTTTTCTTTTTTGTTATGCTTTCATAGATTCCGATAAGTTTTTCACTTGGTTGTTTTAAGTCGTCTCTAAAGTAATAGATTATAAAAGAGGCTATTAGCGAGACAATAAATGAGCCTGCAATATCAAAAGGAAAATGTACACCAATATAAACTCTTGATATTCCTCCTATCAGAGCAAGCGCGATAAGCAAAACGGCTGGTTTTCTTGTTTTTTTAAAATAGCTCAAAAGGAATGCAATCGAAAGCATCAGGGTTGTATGATCTGAGGGAAAAGAAGCGTCAGGGGAATGAGGGATAAGAAGTTTGCCCATACCAATCATATACGGTCTTGGATGAAAATAGAATGTTGCTATAAGAAAGTTTATAGCAAGTCCGGTTACAAAAGAATATCCTGCGTATAGCGCTATCAGCTTATCCTTATAGAACCAGAGATACAGAAGATACAGCGCAAATATTATCGGCATATATTCGGCAAATATAATGATAATCTTGTCAAAAAAATGATTGCTGCCTGCCAAACTATTTATCAGGCGGAAAAGGTAGTAGTTTATTTGCTCCATAACAGTAAACGATTATAGATTTTTTATAAGATTCAACGCTTCTTTTACCAACGAATCGGTATCAAGACCGGATAATGACCGGAGGAGATTTTGCTCACCGTGAGGAATAAATTTATCATCTATGGCAATGACTTTTATCGGTTTTCTTATACAGCTCTCAGCAATAATGGAGGCTATCAATTCTCCGACTCCTCCGATTTTGCTGCCTTCCTCTACGGTCATTACCGCTTTAACATTTGCAGCTGTTTTTATTATCAATTCCTTATCTATCGGTTTTATAAATCTAAGGTTAATAACCGTTGTATCTATTTTTCTTTTTTCAAGAATATCGGCTGCCTCAAGGCTGCTTTTAACCATACTGCCGCAGGCAAAAATTGCTATATCGCCTCCTTCTCTTTCAACGGTACCAGTGCCCAGGACGATTTTATTATGTTTAATGTCAAGCGACAAAGCTTCTCCGCGTGGATAGCGAATTGCCGCCGGAGCTTTGATTTGATTTACGATTTTAATCATCTCAATAAGTTCATCTTTATCAGCGGGAGCCATTAGCACCATATTCGGAACTGGTAGAAGGTATGAAATATCAAATACTCCTTGGTGAGTTGCGCCATCGGCTCCTACGATGCCCGCTCTATCAATCAGCAATGCCATCGGAAGATTTTGAATTGCTGCATCATGTATAACCGAGTCGTATGCTCTTTGAAGGAACGTTGAATATATTGCTACATACGGATATATGCCGGCTGCAGACAAACCTGCAGCAAATGTTACTGCAAATTGTTCGGCTATTCCCACATCAAAAACTCTTTCAGGGAACTGCTGCTTTAATTTAGTTATTCCTGTTCCCTCAAGCATTGCTGCGCTTATTGCTGCTCTATCTGGGTGGTTTTTGAACAATTCGAGCAGCAGGTTTCCGACAACCGAAGAATAGGATTCAGGCTTTTTTGCCGTTTTTCCTGTTTCTTTTTCAAACTTGCCTATGCCGTGAAATTTGACCGGATCCACTTCTGCGGGCTCATACCCTTTTCCTTTCTTTGTAAGCAGATGGACTATTGTAGGTCCTTTTAGCGATTTAACGTTTCCTAAAATTGTTGTTAAATCCCTAAAATTATGCCCATCTATAGGTCCGAAATACCTGAAACCCATCTCCTCGAACAGAAGTCCGGGTGAAAGAAGTTTTAAAGATACCTCAAATTTGCGTGCCATTTTTAGAAATGTTTCACTCAAGACAGGCATACCTTTGATGATTTTTTCAAATTCGTTTCGGACTGCCGTGTAAAGATGACCGGATGATGCCTTTGAAAGATATGTGGTTATTGCTCCCAACGATTTGGATATCGACATCTCATTATCGTTTATTATGATTGTTATATCGGAATTCATCTGGGAAGCATTATTGAGTCCTTCCCATGCGAGTCCGCTTGATAAAGATCCGTCTCCTACGATTGCCACTATCTTTTCTTTTCCATGTCTTATATCTCTTGATGCCATCATTCCAAGTGCTGCTGCAATGGCTGTACCAGCATGACCTACACCAAATTCGTCATATTCCGATTCTGCTCTGTTGGGAAAACCCGAAATTCCTTTATACTGACGCAGCGTAGATAATAGCGTTCTTCTTCCGGTCAATATTTTGTGGGCATAACATTGATGTCCGACATCCCAGACAAGCTTGTCTTTAGGCGTATCAAATATGTAATGCAGAGCAATTGTCAGCTCAACGGCGCCAAGAGAAGAGGCAAGATGACCACCGGTTTGAGAAACCGTCTCTATTATCTGCCTGCGAATCTCAGATGCCACTGTTTCCAGTTCTGAGATTCGCAGTTTTCTCAGGTCCGCCGGAGAGTTTATCTTCTCAATCAATCTTGCTTTATTTAATTTTCGATAGATATGTTTTTGCCATCTCAGCCTGACTTGAATCGGGGAATCCCTTTACGACCTTCTCAAGCAGATATTTTGCGTCAATAGAATCACCGAGTTTAAGAAAACAGATACCCTCCTTCAGTGTTGCTGTGGCGATTTTTTCCGAACGCGGAAATCTTGTGACTATCTGGTCATACGCTATTATGGCACTGTCATACTGCTTCATCAAAAAATAAATCTCACCTTTAATAAAATAGGCAAGATCTATTCTTTTGTCATCAGGATTTTCCTTTATGAACTTATCTATCGTATCCAAAGCTTTCTTATATTCTTTCTTTTTAAAAAACGATTCGGCTCTGGTGTAATTATCAACAACAACCGGTGACTTAGCGTTTTTACTTTGAGCAATATTGGTTTGTTGAGCCGGTTTAACCGGTGTTTTCGGAGGAACATTACTTAGGTTTTGATTTGCTGAGGATGTCGATTCGGCTTGCGTGGATTGAAGTAGCAATTGAATCTTGTTGATTCCAGCGGCAAGGGAGTTAATTTTTTCTTCAATCTGCTTTACCTCATCGGTCAATTTAGAAAGATTTGCAGAAAGCCCGTTAATTTTATTTTTGTTTTCATCTATGCTGTTTGCTTCCTTTTCGCTATAATGCTTAAACTCATCAAATCTTCCGGTAAGGCGTTCTATCTTTGCAAGCATACTTTCATATTTAACAGTCAGGGTTGCATAGGAAGCCCTTAAATCGGTAATACGCTGCTGATTTTTTATTACCTGTGTGCTTGTTGCTGCAAATACATTTGTAGAACTTATAACCAAAAGTAGTAATAATGCTATAATATTCATAAGCCTATTGTTTTATCATCAGCGTAAAATGATCTCTTCGGTTTTTTGCCCAAGCTATTGGGTTGTGTGCCGGGTCGAGCGGTCTGTCTTTACCGTAGCTTACCGTGGAAATCTGGTCTTCTGAAACTCCGGCGGCAAGAAAATAGTTTTTTACAACGTTTGCGCGTCTCCAACCAAGGGCAATATTATACTCCTCAGTTCCTCTTTCGTCGCAGTTACCCTCTATTCTGACCTTCACCCTCGGATGCTTAATTAGCCATTGAGCCATATTGTTCAGCAAAGAAAGATCACCATTTTTTATAATTGCCTTATCAAAATCAAAATGTACGTCTTTAAATATGTTCAAGGATGCGTTTTTTATCTTATTTTTAAGCTCTCTGATACTAATTTCGGGTGTGATGATGCCTTTGGCCGTTGTTGTGGCGGCGGGTTTTTTTACAACAGGAGCAGCTACTTCGTTTGCCTGCTGCACGTTACTTCCAGCTTTGCCTTTTATCGCATGCTTAGCGCATCCTCCCGATATAATCAATACTGAGAATATAGACACCGCAATAAACAGTTTTCCAAAACCTTTCATTTTTTCCTCCCTTTAAATTTTTGTTTACCTGCAAACTTCATTTAACAATTTACAAAATCGTATCTGCTACATATTATCGCAAAAGCGTCGACCAATCAAGCGATCCTATATCCCCTTTTACCGAAAAAACAAGGTTTTCTTCTCCGCTGAACAGATTTGACAGATAGATGTAGGATTTTCCGCCTTCTTTCTTTACAAACGCCACAAATCTTCCCCCCGGAGACCATACCGGTGCTACGTTTGTAAAACCGTTTGATAAGATTTTATAGCCACTTCCATCAATATTTATAGTTGCGATGTTTAAATTGCCATGTAAGCGGCTTACAAACACTATTTTTTTGCCATCCGGCGAGAGATTTGGAGATGTATTATAATTACCTTTATATGTTAAACGCCTTATGCTGCCTGTAGTCAGATTTTTCACATAAAGCTGGGGTGTTCCGAAACGATTCGAAGTGTAAACAAGTTTATTACCGTATAAAATCGGAGATACGTTTATTGCTCCGTCATAGGTAAGTCGTTTTCTTTCACCGGTTGTCCTGTCAAGCAGATATATATCAACCGCATTGCCGTGAGGTGCTGAATACACTATAAATCTACCGTCCCTGGAGGGATATCCGCCTATATTTACACCTCCGAAATTAGCAATCAGTTTTATATTTCCGGTTGTTATGTTGTATCTGTACAGAACGATCTTGTTGGCTTTTAACGAGCTGAAGTAGATGATCGATTTTCCTTGCCATTTAGGATGATAGCTTAAACTTTTGAAGTTTGTAATTTTGGTCAATCCGGAACCGTCAAATTCGCTTACGTAAAGCTCCCTGTAATTCCCTTTTTTCAGCGAGAATGCAAACATCGATTCAAAAGGACCGTAATAGCCGAATAAAGCCTTGAAAATATCATCGGCTATATGATGAGCAAGCCACCCGCTCCCGTTACGACTGGTTTTGTATGATCTTGAAAAAATCTCTCCAAAAGGTATTCTGCGCGCAAATTTGATTTTGACCAGAATATCATTACCTTCGTTTATCAACGATCCATACAGAAGATAGGCACCCCCCAGACCCCCTGTACTATTAACAAGTTCAATATGATCCGCATCGAATTTTACCGGCAGCTCCGAATAGATTACATCAAAAAGATCGGTAGTGTCAAGGTCATGCGCTATTCGTTTTGATATGGAGAAACTATCGCTGTCGATAGCATGAATTTGTATCGCAATTTTTTGAAAATTCGGATTTTTTATATCGATTTTAAATAGAGCGGCATCAGCTTGCAGATGAAAAGAAAACAGAATCGATATCCCAATGCCCACAATAATATTCAGTGCTGACTTAATCAAATTTATCTGGCGAAACATTGCATTTTAATAATATTTCCACTATTGTCTCGTTTGAGGCTTTATATGGTGGAAACGGGGCGGCCGCTCTTACGGCATCTACACATGTTTTATCAAAATAGGCATTTCCCGAACCTTTTTTCAAACTAGTCAAGATTAGCCTCCCAGATTTTGCAATCACAATTTTCACTATAGCAGTATAATTTGATTTTTTCAACATATATTTGTTTATTTTCCATTGCCTCTCTATGAGTGCTTTTATTAGACTTTGGTAGGTGACTCCTTTGTTTGTGATATGATTTATACTGGTTTTGATGCTTTGCAGAATATCAGCCACTCTTTTTTTAAGCTTGATTTTTTTTGTCTTCTGCTCTTGTCTTATTCTTTCCTTTATTTTATTTATCAAATTGTTGTTTATTTTGATCTTAGGTTTTTTTGCCGGCTGCCTTTTTGCTAATCTGATTCTCTTTTTCTTCCGCACCGGTTTTTTTTTATGGCTGGTTTTTTTATGTTGCTTTGCTTTGCGACGGATTTTCGGTGAGATTTTTTTTCTCGATTTTATTTTGCGGGTTATTGGTTTTGTGTGAGTTGATATCGATACAAGATTTATATCTATGATGTTTGAGTTTGTTGTTCGTTTCAGACTGTATGAAGTTGTATATATCAGCACAAAGAATATAAATACATGAAGTATGAGAGAAAACAGCCAGCTAAATATCGATTTTTTGCCGTTTGAATGAACCATCTATAAACTTTACATCGGAATACCGCTAACTGCTGCTGTATTGTTAATATTAATTGACTCCCGGACGTTTGGGGGTTGTAAGGAGTCCTATTTTTTGAATACCAATCGATTTTGCCATATCTATAAATTTTACAACAGTACCGTAAGGAACAGCTTTATCTGATTTTATCAAAATCCTCTGATTGACACTTTTGGCTAATCTGATTTTTATATCTTTTATGCTGCTTTTTACATTATTAAAATAGAAAACCCCGTTTTTATCTATACTTATTATTATATCCTTCCTGTTTACCTTTCCCTTGGAAGATCCTGCTTTCGGAAGATTAACGTTTATGCCCCTTGTAAGCATAGGAGCGGTCACCATAACTATTATAAGAACAACCAGAACGACATCTACAAACGGTGTTATATTAATTTGCCATATCGTTTCGTTGTTTTTCATCTATTCAAGCGATTTCAATACCGCCTCTACTCCAAGCATAATGTCGTTAATTTTATTTTTTATTATATTATAGGCAAAAACCGCCGGAATTGCTACAAACAAACCTGCTGCAGTTGTTATCAGCGCTTCGCTTATTCCCGGAGCTATGACAGTAATATTGGTTGAGCCGGATGAGCCTATTTCCGAGAATGCGTTCATTATTCCCACCACTGTTCCGAATAATCCAATAAACGGTGCATTTGCACCGATGGAAGCAAGCAGAGTCAGGCCTTTTGATAGCTCTGTTCTTGTTTCCTCTATATATAGCTGTTTGCTCTGATTTGCCTTGCTGAAAAAGATTGCAGTCGGAGAATATTGTAATTGGCTTGAATATGAGGCAATATCGGATATTTTGCCGCCCTGCCGGATAAACCGTTTCACAATATTTTCTTGCTTTATTATCTCTTTTATCAAAAAATATTTTTTGAAGATAACTGTCCATGACCATATCGATAGCAACGTAAGTGCAACAAGCACCAATACGGCAACCGTGCCAATAGAGCCAATATTTATCAGAGAACTGCTCATTTATATGCAGCAAGCTTAAGTAATGTCAGCAGCTTATCCGTTTCCGCTTTTACATTGGCGTATTGTGAATCCGATTTTTCCAATTTTTCTAACGCCTGTTTTTTCTTTTCATATTGATTTTTATATTCGTCCGCGCTTTTTTTGATATCGGATTTTTCATATACTTTGTCTGCTATAACGGTAACCTTGTCTTCAAAGACATGCAGAAATCCCGATACTATACCTATAGGATCATCTTTTTTACCTTGATTTCGCAAAAACAGCACCCCCGGAGCAAGTTCGCTTATAAAAGGGGCATGAAGGGGCAGGATTCCGAAATCGCCCTCAACGCCGGTTGCCCCTATATAGTCACACTCAACATTCCTTACTTTTTTGTTAGGTGTAATAATGATGCAGTTTAGTTTTGACATACTAATTTTCCGATAGTTTTTTAGCCTTTTGCTTTACCTCGTCTAATCCTCCAACCATATAAAAAGCCTGCTCCGGCAGATCGTCAACCTCTCCGTCAACAACGGCTTTGAAACTTCTGACTGTATCTTCGACAGAAACATATTTACCTGCCTGTCCGGTAAACTGCTCTGCGACAAAGAACGGCTGCGACAAGAAGCGCTGAATCTTTCTTGCTCTCTGGACTATCAGTTTATCCTCCTCTGAAAGTTCCTCCATACCAAGTATAGCGATAATATCCTGAAGTTCCTTGTAGCGTTGCAAAATTTGCTGAACTTCTCTGGCTACATTATAATGTTCGTTTCCTACCACAGCCGGGTCAAGTACTCTGGATGTTGAATCAAGAGGGTCAACGGCAGGATAGATGCCAAGCTCTGCTATCTGACGCGATAGAACCGTTGTGGCATCAAGATGGCTGAATGTTGTAGCAGGTGCGGGGTCGGTAAGATCGTCAGCCGGAACATAAACCGCCTGTGCTGATGTTATCGAACCTTTTTGCGTGGAAGCAATTCGCTCCTGCAACTCTCCCATATCTGTACCTAATGTTGGCTGATAACCAACAGCTGATGGGATTCTTCCCAAAAGCGCGGAAACCTCAGAACCGGCTTGTGTGAAACGGAAAATATTATCAATAAACAGAAGTAGATCTTGTTTCATCTCGTCTCTGAAATATTCCGAAACCGTCAAACCGGTAAGTCCCACCCTTGCGCGGGCTCCGGGAGGCTCGTTCATCTGACCGTAAATTAAAGCTGCTTTTGAGAGAACATTGGATTCAATCATTTCTCTGTAAAGATCGTTTCCTTCTCTTGTTCTTTCTCCGACCCCGCAGAAAACCGAATATCCTCCATGCTCCATTGCTACATTATGAATCAGCTCCATAATAAGAACCGTTTTTCCTACTCCGGCGCCTCCGAAAAGCCCGGTTTTCCCGCCTTTTGAGTAAGGTGCCAGAAGATCGATAACCTTGATACCAGTCTCAAACATCTCATTTGATGTATCCTGGTCAACAAAAGCAGGTGCTTCCCGATGTATCTGAAGCTTTTTCTCAGCCTTTATTTCACCTTTTTTGTCCACCGGTTCCCCGATGACGTTCATTATTCTGCCCAAGACAGGTTCGCCGACCGGAACCATTATCGGAGCTCCAGTATCGATGACCGCCATTCCGCGTGATAATCCATCTGTAGAATCCATAGCGATGGTTCTTACCTTGTTATCACCTATATGCTGCTCAACCTCTAAAACCAATCTACGGTCCAAGCCTTGGACCTCAAGAGCATTGTAAATAGCCGGAATATTGCCGTTTTCAAACAGCACATCTACCGTAACACCTATTACCTGAACAATTTTTCCTTCATTTGCTGCCATATCTTCTCCCTTATTTCATTGCTTCTATTGCTGATGAAATTTCGATTAGTTCTCTTGTTATCTGAGCTTGCCTTGCCTTATTAAAATCAAGTGTCAATTTTTGTATCAATTCCGATGCATTGTTGGTTGCTCCATCCATTGCAACCATTCTTGCAGCCTGCTCGCTTGCAGATGCCTCCAAAAAAGCCCTGTAAATTTCTGCGTATATAACTCTGGGAAGCAGTTTGCTTAACAGCTCCTCCTTTTCGGGCTCAAAGATATATTTATATTGTGTGCTATCTCTGTTGCTCTCGGATGAGAGTTTCGTAATCGGGGCAATGCGAATCTCCTGAACCTTTTGAGACAGAACAGAAATAAATTTATTGAATATAAGATATACCGCATCAACCTTATCATTTCTGTAGCGATCTATGATGCCATCGGATAGGTTTATCGCATCATCGAACTCTATCTTTCTTTCAAGAATACCGGGATAGCTTTTTTCTATAGGCCATCGGTGGAAAGTAGCATATCCTATTCCGACTCTTCCGACAATCGTTGCTTTGCATTCTATGCCTTTCCGCTTCTTTTCGGCCATAAGCTTTTCAGCTGCGGCAAGAACATTGTGGTTTGATGCTCCGCATAGACCTTTGTCTGAGGTTATTATAACAATCTCGACATTCTTTTCTTCCCTCAAAAGCAGGAGAGGATGATCTGAAATACTGCAGGTTGAGGCGAGCTTGCCCGCAATCTCCAGAGCGGCATCTGCATACGGTCTCATTCTCAGAACCGCATCATTGGCGCGTCTGAGTTTGGCAGAAGCCACCATTTTCATAGCCCTTGTAATCTTTTGGGTATTCTGTATGCTTCCTACTTTGCGCTTTATCTCTTTTGTACTTGCCATTTTTACGGTTTAAAAACTTTGTCGAATTCTGATAGGATCGCCTCAATCTCTTTTGTCAATTCATCATCCAACTTTTTCTTTTCCGATATCTTTTTGAGCACCTCAGGATATTTTGCATCAACAAAACCGTAAAGCTCGGTTTCGTAATCAGTTGCCTTTTCCACCGGATACTTATCAAGAAATCCGTGAGTTCCGGCGTATATGATGATTATCTGTTTTTCCACCGGAATAGGCTGATATTGAGGTTGCTTTAATATCTCCATCAATCTTGCGCCTCTTTCAAGCTGCATTCTTGTTGATTTGTCAAGATCACTTCCGAACTGAGCAAACGCCGCAAGCTCTCTGTATTGAGCAAGCGAAAGTCTTAGGTTTCCTGCTACCTGTTTCATAGCCTTGATCTGTGCCGAACCTCCAACCCTTGAAACCGACAAGCCTACATTCAACGCAGGTCTGAAACCGGAATAGAAAAGATCGGTTTCAAGATAGATCTGTCCGTCGGTAATCGATATGACATTGGTTGGAATATATGCGGAAACATCTCCGGCCTGCGTTTCGATAATTGGAAGCGCAGTCAGGCTGCCTCCTCCGTTTTCATCGGAAAGTTTTGCAGCCCTTTCAAGCAATCTTGAATGAAGATAAAAAACATCTCCCGGATATGCTTCTCTGCCTGGAGGACGTCTTAAAAGCAGAGAAAGCTGCCTGTATGACTGAGCATGCTTGGAAAGATCATCATAAATTATGAGTGCATGACGACTTGAGTCTCTGAAATATTCTCCCATCGCAACACCTGAGTATGGTGCTAAAAATTGCAAAGGAGCAGGATCTGATGCTGTAGCAGAGACTACTATTGTATAATCCATTGCGCCCTCTTCTTTAAGCTTTTTTACAACACGCGCAACGGTAGAACGTTTTTGACCTATCGCTACATATATGCATACGACATCTTTGCCCTTTTGGTTTATGATTGTATCTACTGCAATGGCGGTTTTTCCGGTTTGTCTGTCGCCGATTATGAGCTCTCTTTGACCTCTTCCTATAGGTATCATAGAGTCAATCGATTTTATTCCGGTTTGAAGCGGTTCGTTAACCGGCTGTCTTTCAACAATTCCCGGGGCTTTTACCTCTACGAGACTGCTGTTTGATGCATTTATAGCACCCTTGCCGTCAATCGGTGCTCCCAAAGCATCCACAACGCGCCCGACAAGCTCCTCTCCTACCGGAACTTCGGCTACTTTTCCGGTGCGCTTTACAACATCTCCTTCTTTAATACCGATATCCTCACCCATAATAACAACGCCGACATTGTCCTCTTCGAGATTGAGCGCTATACCTTTTACACCATTTGGGAATATAACCATCTCATTTGCCATAACATTGTCAAGTCCGAAAACCTTCGCGATACCGTCTCCAACCGATAAAACAATACCGGTTTCGGACGTATCAACGGTTTTACCGATAGATTCTATACGCTCACGTATAATCTGACTTACCTCACTTGCCTTTATTGCCATAAACTCCTCCAACTATAATTGACAACTTTGTGTCGTTATTCGATTTTTTCAGTTCGTCAAATCAAACTGTTGGCGCAATTTATCAACAATATGCCGAACCGACCCATCGTAAACGACGTTTCCGGCATAAATTACAATTCCGCCCCATATATTCTCGTCAACTTTGTAGTCAAGAGAAATACTCTTTCCTGTCAGACTTCCAAGTGAACGTTCAATTTCCAGTTTTTCTTTTTTTGTGAGTTCTATTGCCGAAACCGCTGTTCCGGTCAGTCTCCCATATAACTGGTCGCAATAGTCTTTAAATGCTTCAACTATGCCTTCAAAAATATCGATCCTTCTATTATCAAGCAAAAAGATCAGAAATCTGCTTAGAAACCGGTCAAGTTTAAAACTCTCGATTAGTTCCTGTATAACGGTGGATTTTTCCGATATCGATATATTGGGCATTGACAGAAACCGCTTCATCCACGGTTTTGACAAAATATCATTCAGATTCTTTAAGATTTTCAGATAGTTATCGGGTTCTATCTTGTTGTCTTTTGCAATCATCATTAACGATTTTGCGTATATTTTTGACAATCTTCTGCTCATAGCGACCTCAGGCTTGCTATAATTTTTTCATTTATTTTTTTGTGAACATTTTTGTCTGATTTTTTAAGTGTTTCAACCAATTGATGCTCCATTTTATCGAAAAGTTCCTTGAAAAGAATTTTTTTTGCAGCTTCCTGTTCACTTGTCAATGCTTCGTTGATGTTCAGCCGATAGCTTTCAGCCATCTCTTTCGCTTTACTTATTATGGTTTCACTTTGAAGTTCAGCCTTTCTCTGATACAGCGATTGAATTTTTGCTATCTGTTCGTCGACAGTCTGATAAAGTTTTTCGGTTTCGCTTAGTTTATTTTTGCTTTTTTCCAAAAGATGCTCCGCATCTTCTATTGCCTGTTTAATCGAGAGTTTGCGGTTTCTAAAGAAATCGGATATCGGTTTATGCAGAAAATAATAAAGAATGCCGACAAATATGATAAAGTCGATAACTCTCCAGCCCATATGCGGGTCTGCTTCTGAGGCTGCCGCAGGTATTGCAAACAGGACAAATGTAAGTATAAGAGCAAAATTTTTTATTCTCTTCATTTTGTCTCCATCAGCATAATTATCTTTTCTGCAAGAAGGTAAGCCTGAGGTTCTATCTGTGCTTTTTCATTCTCAATATCTTTCCATAAGTTTTTGCTTTTTTTCTGCAATATCGCCTCGGCTTCCTCTTTTGCGTTTTGCTTTATCTGTTCGGCTTGAACATGCACCTCTTCCAATGTTTTAGTATAAGCAGTTTTTGAGTTCTCTTCCGCAACGCTGAGCTGCTGTTTATATTTTTTGCTTAATTCGTCAGCCTTTTGGGCTATCAGAGATGCCTCCTCGCGTTTTGCATCAATATCTGCATCTCTTCTTGCGATATGGGTCAATACCGGCTTGTATAATATTTTGTTTAGTATTACCATAAGTAACAAAAAAGCCAGCCCCTGAGCTATAATCCAGTGTGTAATCTGAATACCCATAAAAACCTCACTTTAAACTTATTTTCCAATATCATTCGGTGTTTTACAAAGATGCCTTCCGAACAATAACACGGGCACCCTCAGACATCTCAAATACCGTTACAAAGCGTTTGCATAGTTGCCTTTTTTGCAACCCGTGCCTGTTGTGGCATACTCAAAATATCATCAAAATATTATCAAGCCGCTTAAAAGACCGGTCGTCTTTTAAATTTATTCAAAGCCCTTAAGCTATATCATCTTTATAAAATCAACTGTAATTTTAATCTGTTGAAACATTATCAAAAAAATTTTTTTTGTCAAGAAATTTAAGAATTGAGTATTGTGAGTATAATTTTATAGATCTTTATCCTCAAAAAATAACTGACCTATACTTACAGCTTTCAACCTTTCGGCAAACTCCTCTTCGATCTTGCGCAAAGCGGGTGAAATTTTGCATATCGGATTAAGGGAGCAGATTTGCGGATTCAGGATACATAAGTTCATTGAACGGTATGCCTCCATAGCTACCAATATATCATATAAACTTATCTTTTCGGCGGACCTTTTAAGCTTTATACCACCGTTGCGTCCTTTTTGAGAGATAAGAAGATTGTTTAAAACGAGTTTGTTTACTATTCTTACCAAAAACGGCTTTGGTATATCAAGCTTTTTTGCTACCTCCGCAGTATGAGAAAGCTCTTTTTTTTTGCCCAGATATGCAACCAGTCGAATTGCATAATCTGCCTCTCTTGTTACATACGATTTTCTTGTTCTTACCATATTTTGTTTATAACATTAAATCTGTCCGTTTGTCAAGTTTCAATTTCAAAAACTTTTTCATTTTAGGTTTGAGCGCTTGACAACCGTATGCGGAGATGATAGAGTTTAATATCATTAAACAGGAGGAGAGCTATGAAAAACAGTATTGCCGTTGGTGAGAGGGTAAAATATTATAGAAAAAAAAGATCAATGACGATTCAGCAGGTTGCCGAAGCCGCCGGACTGTCAAAAGGTCTGATAAGCCAGATAGAAAATAAACTTGTTTCACCTCCGATTGCCACACTGTTTAAGATTGCAAATGTTCTTGAGATTCCTATGGCGCAGTTTTTTCAGGACGAGACTGCCGTTGCAAACAAGATAGTTGGCGTAAAAGAATCTGAGCGCAAAAAGGTTGATAGAAGAAAACTCTCAGGCGGTATGTCGCTTGGATACAGCTATGAGTCGCTTGCATGGAAAAAGGCAAAAAAATCTATGGAGCCTTTCGTTGTTACCTTTGAACCTAAAGAGGTTGATGAGGTTATTTACTTCAGTCATCAGGGAGAGGAGTTTCATTTTGTGCTTGAGGGAAGACTCGAGTTTATAAGCGATGAGGAAAAAATTGTGCTTGAGCAGGGCGATTCGCTTTATTTTGAAGCAGATATCAGCCACGGTTTCAGGGCGCTGGATGGAAAACCGGCAAAAACCCTTGCAGTCATACATTCGGATTATTAAGGCGCTTTTTCGATGAAAAACATCAGAATTCACGGGAGAGGCGGTCAGGGGGCGGTTTTGGCAAGCAGAATATTGGCTTATGCATATTTTTTGGAAGGAAAATTTTCTCAAAGTTTTCCAACCTATGGTGCTGAACGAAGAGGCGCTCCGGTAGCGGCATTTGTAAAGGTTGATGATTATTTTATAAACGAAAGATGTCCTGTAAAAGACGCAGATATAGTTTTGGTTCTTTCTGATACGATTGTAAAACTTGTTGATATAACCGAAGGTACGGGCAAAAACTCGATTATCTTGGTTAATTCTGCAAAAAGCGTCAAAGAGCTTCAACTGGATACAAATGCAAAGGTTATTACCTACAATATATCAAAAATAGCTGTTGAAAACGGGCTTGGAACACCATCGTTTCCGATTGTAAATATACCGGCGATCGGAATTATTGGAAAGATTGACAAGATAAGTTTTGAGAGTTTAAAAACCGCTGCCGAAAAATTTGTTCCAACCAATATGGAAGGCAGCGTAAATGCATTAAAAGCTGCATACAGGAGCATATAAAATGAGCGAAGCAACAAAACAGGAAGAACTATTGTCTTTTTCCGAATCACCCAGTGTTTACTCAACAACCACTACCGAAGTAAATATAACCGGATCATGGAGGTTTTTAAGACCTGTATTGGAAGATAATACCGCTCCCTGTTCTGCGGAATGTCCCAGCAGTATAAATATGGCAAGATATATGCGTTATCTTGGTGAGGGTGACCTGAAAGCCGCTGTCTCGATTTTAAGAGAGGAAAATCCGATTCCTGCGATTATAGGAAGAGTGTGTCCTGCTTTCTGCCAGCTAAAATGCAATAGAGGAGAGTTTGATGAACATATTGCAATAAGGCAGATTGAACGCACATTGGGCGATTATTGGCTTGATAATCCTGATGATCCACCTGAGATTACAAAAACCGAAAAGATTGCAGTTGTGGGCGCCGGACCTGCGGGAATATCGTGCGCATATTTTTTGGCAAAATTTGGATATGAGGTAACCATCTATGAAAAAAATGAAAAGATAGGAGGCGTTCTTACATACGGCATTCCTCCGTATCGACTTCCGGCAGATATCAGAGATAGAGAGCTGGCACTTGTAACCAGAGGAATAAACCTTAAAACAGGTTTCAATATAGCTGAAAAAGAGCTGTACAAAATGACAGAGAAGTATGATGCTGTCTTTTTTGCGCCCGGTTTATGGAAAGACCGGATTGTTCTTGATGGCATGGGTGTGTATGCCGGAGGCGAAATTCTCAAAGAGATTGCAGAAGGAAAAAGACTTCCAGAAGGTAAAAAAGCGGTTGTTGTCGGTGCCGGAAATGTTGCGATGGATGTGGCAAGATCGCTTCAGCGTCTTGGCAAAGATGTTCTTATTGTGTGTGCTGAAACAGCCGAGCAGATGCCGGCTTTTGATGAGGAGATAGAGCAGGCGATTGAAGAGGGCATTAAGATAAGGCACAAAGAACTTCCGGCTGAACTTATCTATGAAGATGCCTCTGCAATTAAATTATCAAAAATAAGAATGAGCAAAGCTCATATTGAGGGCAGGCGCGTAGTAATCGATAAAGCGCCCGCAGGATTTATTCAGACGGATCTGCTTGTGTATGCAATAGGGCAAGAGGCTACCTACAGAGCAAAAGAATTGCCGAATCTTTTTAC
>JALWSW010000236.1 GCA_027080125.1 Campylobacterales bacterium
TTACTGATAAAGAACGGACAATATGGCGGTAATATAAAGATTGACTCAAAAAGCCCCCTTTTCTCCTACAGAGCCAATCTCAATATAGATAAAAATATCGTAAATATTCACGCTGCCGGAAAAGTTGCATCAGGCAACTTCAGATTAAAGGGTAAATATGATATCAAAAAACAATATTGGCTGGCACGTCTATCTGCATCAAGCATAAAGTTGGATGAGATTTCAAAGTTAATAAAACATAATCATAAACAAACCAATTGGGGAAAAGGAATGCTGAAGATAAAGCTGGATAATTCCAGCTACAAAAAGATTGTTTTGCCGTATATAACTGCAGATTTTACATTTGACAAAGATTTCATAACCTCGAAAAATATAAAAATCAGGTTTCTTAACGCCTTGATGGGAATCGATTGTACCTATGGCAAAAACAAGCCGTTTATCGAAGGAAACTTCAGTTATAAAGGCAAAAACAGCAGGCTCATACTTCAGGAGATAGGATTGGGACAAATTGAAGCATCAAAAATTTATATAACCGGTGCTTTCCTGATATACCCGAAAAATAGCTACAGCACAAATATAAAGTTTTCCGCATACAAAGGCAATATCCGACATTTTCCGGCTTTGGCAAAGTTACTTAACTATCTGAACCTGAAAAATATTCTTACACTCAATCTTGCGAACTTTTCAAAAAGAGGCTTGAAATATAAAAAAATAGGAGGCGAGATTGTCATAAAAAACGGAACGGTTGCAACCGTCAAGCCGATTGTTTTGGCAGGCAAATTGGATATGGTGTTTCAGGGCAGATACAAAATAAAACAGAAAGATATCAACGGCATAGTAGGCATAAAAACCTTTACACTGATTAATAAGATAGTCTCTAAAATACCGATTGTAGGATGGATTTTAACCGGCAAGGATAAAAGTTTTTCGATAATGACCTTTTCGGTTAAGGGCAAACCGGAAAATCCGTCAATTACACCTCTTCCGATAAAATCTGTCGGTATCGGACTCTTGAATATTATAAAGAGGTCTCTTACATTTCCATTCGAGGTTATCAAATGAAAAACATAATAGATGAGCTGAAAAAAAGGGTTATCATAGCAGACGGAGCTATGGGAACGGAGCTTCAAAAGCATAATATTTTGAAAAGCGGTCAGTCTCCCGAATCGCTCAATCTTACAAACCCCGAAGCTGTTGCCAGAATACATAGAGCTTACATCGAGGCTGGCGCTGAGATTATCGTGACAAACAGTTTCGGCGCAAACAGAATAAAGCTCTCCGATTTCGATTTGGAAGGAAAAGTGTCACTGATAAACAAAGCCGCGGTAAGAATTGCCAAAGATGCCGCAAAAGGAAAAGCGGTATGGATTGCCGGCAGCATAGGACCATCAGGAAAGTTTGTTGAACCTAACGGCAATCTGAGTTTTACCAAAGCAGTGGAAATTTTCACCGAACAGGCTGAAGCGCTTTATCAAGCCGGAGTCGATCTGATAACGCTTGAGACCTTTATGGATATTAAGGAACTCAAGGCGGCGATAGTGGCGGTAAAATCAATTGCAGATATCCCGCTTATAGCAATGATGACATTTACCGAGGATGAAAGAACACTTATGGGCACAACCCCTGAGGTTGCCGCGGTGGTTTCCGATGCACTCGGAGCTGATGTTATCGGGGCAAACTGTGGGCTTGGAACAGATAAGATTTATCATATCGTAAGCAGAATGGCAACAGTTACCAATAAGCCGCTGATTGCCCAGCCAAATGCCGGCTTGCCGCGTTTTTCCAAAGGCAAGATAGGATTTCAGGAATCAAGCAAGGATATGCTCGGCTCGATAAAAAAGTTTTCGTTCTATCCTTCCATTATCAAAGGCTGCTGCGGAACAAACCCGGAATATATACATTTGATAAAAAGTAATATCGAAAAGTATCCGCAAAGGATTCTCTGCACGGCTGCAACAAGGGTGAGCTCTGCTTCCGATCTTGTCGAATTCGGCTATGGAAAACCGTTTGTAATGATTGGAGAGCGAATGAACCCCACCGGAAAACGGCAGCTTCAGGAGGCGCTTAAAAACGGAAAAACGGCACTATATCGCAAAGAGGCATCAAAGCAGGTAGCAGAAGGCGCCAAAATACTTGATCTTAATGTGGGAGCTCCCGGTGTTGATGAGCCGGCTCTTATGTATAAGATGGCGCTAACAATACAAAGCGTAGTATCAGCACCACTGGTAATCGATTCTCCGAATTATGCAGCCATCGAGCAAGGCTTAATCGCCTCGGACGGAAAATCGATAATCAATTCGGTCAACGGAACATTTGAGAGCATAAACAGTGTTTTGCCGCTTGCAAAAAGATACGGGGCTGCGGTTATAATGCTGCTTCTTGACAAAAAGATACCAAAAAGTGCGGAAGGAAGGCTGAAGGTTGCCGAAAGAATTGTGAAAAAAGCCGACGAGCTTGGTATTGCAAGAGAAAATCTTATTGCAGACCCTTTGACTTTGACCGTCGGCTCGGAGGGAAAATCGGTAAATGAGACGATAAAAACCATAAGAGCCGTAAAGAACAGATTCGGCATCTCAACCACGATGGGTCTTTCAAATGTTTCATACGGATTGCCAAGACGTGAGTTTATCAATGCCGCATTTCTTGCAATGGCAATGGCAAACGGACTGGATAGCGCAATCTGTAATCCTGCCGATCCGCTGTTGCATTCGATATCGCTTGCTGCCGATCTTATTAATGGAAAGGAAAACTCCGATGAAATCTATATAAAAAATGCCCCTGATATAAAAATTGGGACAAACAGGATTGATGGTATTGGCAAAAAGGCAATATTTGAGAATCCGTTTCCTGCCGAATCGCTTGAAGCATCCCTCTATGATGCCATTATCGAGGGTTCTGATGAAACCGTTGAGATTGCATCAAAGCTTCTTAAAAAAATGAACCCTTCCGAAATACTTGAAAGCATTATGGTAAAGGCACTTCAGAGGGTAGGAAATCTTTATGAGAAAAAATACTATTTTCTGCCTCAGATGATAAAATCAGCCAATTCGGCAAAGCGGCTTGCTGAATATCTGAAACGATTTATTCCGAAAAACCAGGAAAACATCAAAGGAACCGTTGTCATTGCGACTGTCAAGGGAGATATACACGACATAGGAAAAAATATCGTAGCTTTGATGCTTGAGAATGCCGGATACAAGGTGATTGATCTTGGAAAAGATGTGGAAAATGAGAAGATTCTTGAAGCGGCAATCGAGCATAAAGCCGATATTGTCGGACTTTCGGCTCTAATGACAACAACGATGCAACAGATGGAAAAGGTAATAGAAATGCTCAAAAGTCATAATATAGCAACGATAGTGATGGTTGGAGGCGCTGCGGTCAACAACGAGTTTGCAAAATCGATTAAAGCGGACGGTTATTCCGAAGATGCGGTTTCTGCTGTTAAACTCGCCGATCTTTTAATAAAGAAAAAGAAGAGCAAACAATAAAAAATAAAAAGGAGATGATGAATATGAGGATGTTTCGGTTTTTGTCAATTTTTGCTGTTGTGGGATTGCTTTCGGTTTCTGCATCTGCTTATCAGCTTCATAAACTTTCCAACGGGCTTGAGATAGTAACTGAGGAAAATCATTCGAGCAAGGCAATAGCTGTAAGCATCTGGGTGAAGGTAGGCAGTATCGACGAATCGGAAAAAGAGGCTGGCATCAGTCATCTGATAGAGCATATGACATTCAGAGGTTCAAAGCATTACAAATCGGGCTATCTTGCAAAGGTTGTGGAGGAAAACGGAGGCAATATTAACGCTTTCACTTCAAAATCTGAAACCGTCTATCATTTTGTTGCCCCTTCTGAGGCGTTTGGAAAGCTGTTTCCCGTCCTTGCAGATGCGGTTATAAACCCGACATTTGATAGCGTCTTGCTTGAAAAGGAGAAAAAACCGGTATTGGAAGAGTATCGTATGGATAGGGATAATCCCTCGAGAAGATTTATCGATGAAGCTATCGGCAAAAGCTACCTGGTTAAGCAATACGGAAGACCAACCATAGGATATCCTGAAAATATAAAAAGATTCACCAGAGCCGATCTTCTGAATTATCACAACCGATGGTATGTGCCAAATAATATGATCGTGGTCGTAGTGGGAGATTTTGATACGGCATCGGTGATAAAGAAAATACGGAAACTGTTTGGAAAGCTGAAGGCGGTGCCGGTCGTTCATAAAAGACCTCCGGCAGAACCTCATGGTTTTAGATTTTTTCATATAAACGCCCGTTCCGAAAGCGAACATCTGTTCCTCTCCTATCCAATTCCAGATATAAGAAACCCTGATGCCGCAAAGCTTGATCTGTTAGCTGAAATTCTCGGCGAGTCAGAATCAAATCGTTTAAAGGAAGCGCTGATTGAAAACGGAGCGTTGGCTGATTCGGTTTATGCATATGCAATGACCCCTGAATATCCGGGGTTGTTCATCATTCAAGCCGTTTGCCTGCCAAAAAATATCGTTCCGGTTTATAAAACCATTTTTGCTCAGATAAGAAAAATTCAAGCGGATGGGGTTTCAAAAACCGAGCTCGATGATGCGAGGCTTTCCCTTATCGCGGATTTCATACGCCAGCGCAGCACAATTGCCGGCAGGGCTATGCAGCTTGGTCAGTTTGCGATAATGAATATGCTAAATTTCGAATCGCAATATATCAGGCGTCTGAAATCGATAAGACCGGTTGATATAAAACAGGCAGCGCGAAGATATCTGAACCCGGCTCATCTGAGTGTAGGCACGCTGTATAAAAAGCAGATTGTCCGGGCAACAACAATTAGAAAATTGGCATTCAAAAAGATACCCTCTATACATCGGTTTGTTCTGAAAAACGGCATTAAGGTAATTATAAAGGAAAATCATTCTGCAGAAACGGTAAGCGTTGTTGCGGCATTCAAAGGAGGACAACTGCTTGAGCCAAAAGGAAAAGAGGGAATAAGTCATTTAACCGCAGCGATGCTTACAAGAGGCGCCGCAGGATACTCAAGAAAGGAGATCTTGAAAAAACTTGATAAAACGGCTGCTTCCATAAGCGGTTTTTCAGGCAGAAACAGTCTCGGATTATCCGGTGACTTTCTCTCAATCTTTTTTAGGCAGGATTTCAGATTGTTTATCAATCTGCTGCTTCATCCAACATTCCCGGATAATCAATTAAAAATAGTAAAAAAGGAGACGCTTGATTCGATAAAGAATGAACAGGAGCGACTTACCAGGATACTTTTTAAAAATGTTGACAAATATCTTTATCACAATCATCCCTATTCCTTTGACGAGTTGGGAAATAAAGATACGATCGGGGCAATTAAAAGAGAAGATCTGATAAATTTCTATCAAAAGATAGCGGTTCCAAAAAATATGGTTATCTCAATTGTTGGTGATGTTGACACTAAAACCGCTCTGCAGGCTGTAAAAAGCAGTTTTTCAAAGCTGAAAAGCAATCTGAGTGTAAGCTACCCGTCCTATAAATTGAAACCAGAATATAAACCGGTCTATCTTCATAAAAACGTTCTGCAATCACATATTGCCTATAGCTGGATCACAGGAGGCATAAAATCGGAAAATAGACCTGCTTTAGATATTATTTCCGCGGCACTTTCAGGACAAAGCGGCATACTGTTTACCGATTTGAGGGATAAGCATGGCACCTCCTATGTAGTAACCTCATTCACAAGACCAGGCATCGGTGTTGGTTCGTTTGTAATCTATCTTGCAACAAGAAAAGGAAATCTGAAGCGCAGTTTGACTCTTTTAGACCAGGAACTCGGCAAACTCGAAAAAAACGGCTTGAGCAGAAAAAGAATAGAGGCGGCAAAAGATTATATTATTGGCAATACCCGGTTATCACTGCTTTCAAACTCCTCTCAGGCGGAAAATTATGCCTTAAACGAGCTATACGGCTTGGGCTATCTTTATAACCGGCGGTATATCAAAACGATTAAAGCAACAACCGATAAAAAGATAAATGCCCTCTTGAGGCAGCTATTTGACTCAAGGCATCTTGTCGTAATTTTGGGACCGGATAAACCGTAAGGATACATAAGCGGTATTGACATCTGAATATGTAAGGATATTTTGTATTAATAGCTATAAAGCAAAAATTAATCAGGAGGTGAATTATGAGGAAAAGCAGATGGCTTTTGTTGATTCTGAATTTTTTGGCAGGGGCGTTCCTAGTGAGTTTTGGCAACGGTGTTTCCGCTAATGCCAAGACTATAAAAATTACGTTCCCCAAACATGTAGTTGCAAAACATCCTGCAACGATAAACACCGTAAATTTTGGCAAAACGGTCGGCGTGCTCTCTGATGGGGTCATCAATGTCAAGGTTTATCCGGGAGAACAGCTATACAAAACCAATCAGGGCTTGAGATTTTTAACTCAAGGAACTGTTCAGATGATGAATCCTCCCAACGGACATTTTGCTTCCTATAGCCCTCTGTTTGAGCTTATAGAGGTTCCGTTTGTTTTTAAAACCAACGTGGACTTTTATTCCTTCCTGTATGGCAAAACAGGTGAAAAACTTTTGAGAAGCCTTCAAAAAAGCAATATGCACGGAATAACCTTTGCCGACGAAGGTCCGTTTGTTATAGCAACCAAAAACAGGCTGATAAACAGCCCTTCCGATTTTAAAGGGCTTAAAATCAGAACATCGGGTCATCCTGTAGTCGAGAAGGCGCTGCAACTGCTTGGAGCTTCAACAACAAGAATTTCGCTGGGTGAGGTTTACAGCGCCGCTCAGCAAGGTGTAATTAACGGGGTATTTACCACTATAACCGCGTATGTAAACAGACATCTGTATGAGGTGCTGCCCTATGCTACCTTATGGCCTGGTCATGCGGCGTATGTATGGGTTGCATCCAAAAGCTGGTGGGACGGTTTGAATCCGTTCTATAGACATCTCATTGATACAACCGCAAAGGAATCGGCTCTCAAATATGATCATCAGGTATGGAGCATAAAGGATAAATATGTAAATATAATCAAAAAACACGGCGGTAAATATCACGAGCTTTCCGCAAGCCAGCTTGACAAAATACACGCAAAGATTAAACCGCTTTACAGCGATCTTAAGAAAAAATTCGGAGCCGGAATTATCGATGAAATGATGCGCTGATATAGCTTAAGTTGTTTTAATTTCAGTGGAAAAGATTTTTAAACTTGAACGACATATCGCAAGGGTTGAGATTACGGTCTCAATCGTTGCGATTGTTGCGGCGCTGTTTATCTCTTTTTATACGATTGTATGGCGTAATCTGGGCTACAGCACGGGGGATTGGGTTCTGGAGTTGCCTATAACTCTGATAACCTGGGCTGTCTTCGTTGGCACAGGAGCCAATATAGCGTCTGAGGATCATATCAAGACAGATTTTTTCATAAAATTTTTACCTCCCAAAATCAAAAAAATAGTGCTGCTTATAATGTATATTGTGCTTTTGATGCTGTTTGCGGCCGTCTTTTATTATTCAATCGCAGCCACGGAACTGTTTATTAAAACTCATTACAAGCTATATGAGCTTTTTTATATTCCTTTCTTTATTGTTTTCAGCGTCGTGCCTTTCAGCACGGTTATCTGGTGCTTTCATATCATAATAAAGATTATTCAACTCTTCGGTCCTGATCTGTACAGAGAAAAGGGCGGTCTTTTCGGAGAAAGCAATTGAATACGGTTTCGCTTATAATACCGTTTGTTTTATTGACTGTTTTTCTGCTGATAAGGATGCCGGTTGGTTTTGCGCTAATGGTCTCTGCGGCAATAGAGCTTTTGATAACAGGAAATGTTTCCTACATTAACCAGATTCCGACGGTGCTGTATGCGGCTTTTGACAACTTTACGCTTCTTGCAATACCGTTTTTCATATTAGCCGGCGAAATTTTATCCGGCGGAAAGATAATCGATCTTGTTTTCAGACTTGTCTCTATAGTTCTCGGTCGTATTCCGGGAGGACTTGGCATTATATCCGTAGCTGTAAGCATGATATTATCATCTATACAGGGCTCGAGTGCCGCCACAGCCGCGGCTCTTGGCAAGGTCGGAACCGAAGGAATGAAAAAGGAGGGCTACGACGAGGCTTTTGCCGCTTCTCTTATAGCCTCCTCAGGTGGGCTTGCCATAATGATTCCTCCAAGTATTGCAATGATAATATACGGCACGCTTTCAGGCACCTCAATCGGAAAGCTTTTCTACGGCGGTGTCGTGCCGGGAATTTTGATAGGAATAGTGCTTATAGGCTATATAGCAATCAGCTCAAAGATTCATGGTTACGGTATCAGGACAACTCAAACGGATAGTCGGGAAAAATTTAGACTCATGTATAAATCCATACCGCTTATGTTTTTTCCTGCTATTATATTTTTTGGTTTCTATACGGGCAAATTTACCGCAACCGAAGTTGCGACAATCAGTGTTTTTTATGCCCTGCTTATAGGAGCGTTTGTTTATAAAACGGTAAACCTGGATAATATTTACGGCATTTTAAGCCGCTCAACCAAAGTAACGGTCTCTATTTTTGTTATAATAGCAGGGGCAATCCTGTTTCAGCATGTTCTGGTTTTATCCGGTTTTGTGGAATTTCTGACAGAGATTATACATAACAGCGCCTTGACGAGGATTGAATTTTTGGCTCTTATGAGCCTGATTTTGTATTTTCTCGGAATGTTTATGGAAGGAGTGGCATTGAACGTGCTTACAACCCCTATAGTGGCACCTATTGCGGTATCAATGGGAATAGACCCGGTTTCCTACGGAATCATTCTTATCCTCAATATCGAGATAGCTCTTATTTCTCCGCCTGTAGGTTTGAATCTTTTCGTTCTCTCAGGTGTAACAGGCGTCTCTCCCGAGAAAATGTATAAATCGGTCTGGCCGTTTATACTGATTTTGCTGCTCTGTCTTGTGGTAATTATACTGTTTCCGAAAATTACACTGTTTTTGCCCAATCTTCTTTTGTCAAAATGAGCAATCGGAGTATTTATTAAATTATGCATCTGTCAAACAGAGTGGCTTGTATGATAATCAGAGGAGGCACGAGCAAAGGCGTCTTTTTTTTGAGGGATGATTTACCCGATGATATGTCCGAAAGAGACAGAATAATTATGCGTATAATGGCAAGCGGAGAGCCTGCTCAGGTAGACGGTTTGGGCTGCGCTTTGCCCCATACAAGCAAAATTATGATTGTTCAAAAATCTTCAAAAAAAGGAATCGATCTGGAATACCTTTTCGGTCAGGTTGGCATAAAAGAGAGGTTTATAGATTATACCGGTAATTGCGGCAATCTGACCTCGGCAGTGGGTCCGTTTGCAATAGAATCGGGAATAATAAAGCCGAAAGAACCGCTTTGTCGTGTTGCAATGCTGAATCTTAATACCGGAAAAAGAATAGATGAGATTATAGAATGTAATCGTGACGGAGTAAACTATGCCGGGGATTACAAAATTGACGGGGTAAAAATACCCGGTTCGCGCATAAAATGTATATGGCATAATCCTTCCGGAGCCCTTACCGGTTCCCTTCTGCCTACAGGCAACAGAGCAGACGATATAAATATTGATGGCAAGGATTATGAAATATCGATTGTTGATTCCGGAAACCCGGCTGTTTTTATCAAAGCCGACAGCCTTGGGCTTAGCGGAAAAGAGCTGCCGGGTGAAATATCCTCTGATAAATTGGAACTGCTTGAGAGGATAAGATCGATAGCAGCTGCGATGATTGGTATGGCTAAAAATCCGGAAGACGCCACATCAGAAACCCCGCATCTGCCCTTTATTATGATAGTAGCCCCGACTTCCGATTATGTTGATTCGCTTGGCAATAAAATAGAAAAGGAAAGCCATAACATATTGGCAAGAATGTTTTCCATGCAGAGGATGCATCATGCGTTTGCTGTTAGCGGAGCCATAGCGCTTGCTTCAGCAGCTTTGATAAAAGGAACGGTGGCAAACAAAGTGTCTGATAACATACAAAATAACGTAATAATAGGTCATCCGAGAGGCTTAATCGAAATAGAAGCGCTGCTATCAGAAGATTCTTC
>JALWSW010000237.1 GCA_027080125.1 Campylobacterales bacterium
GCACGGAATAACCGTAGGAGGAGGATGCGAGGTGTGTCTTCATTCAACAGGTGTGATTGCAGCGGCAGAGACCTATATGGGGCTTGTTGAGGTTGGAGTTGGTGTGATTCCTGCCGGAGGCGGAACAAAAGAGATTTTGATGCGGATGATGGAAAAGGTGCCCAAAGGACTTCCCAAAGGGATAGATGTGGATCTGAATCCGTTCATAGCAAAAGCGTTTGAGACGATAGCTATGGCTCATGTTTCTACCAGCGCATATGAGGCAAAACCGCTTGGATATATGAGAAAATCCGACCAGGTGGTTATAAACGGCGATTATCTTATTGCCGAAGCAAAGAAACTTGCCCTTTATCTTGCCGAATCGAGTTGCTTTGAGCCGAAGCAGACAAGTGTAAGGGTATCCGGAAAAGATGGCAAAGCGTTTTTGATGATGCTTCTTTATAATATGCAAAAGAGCGGATATATAAGCGAGCATGATAAATTGGTCGGAGAAAAACTGGCAAATGTTATAGCCGGAGGCAATGTTCCGTTTGGAACGATTGTCTCAGAGCAGCAGCTTTTGGATCTTGAGAGAGAGGCGTTTTTATCGTTGTGCGGTCAGCAGAAAACGCAGGAAAGAATGGCTTATATGCTTAAATATGGCAAACCTTTAAGAAATTAAGGAGAATCGATATGAGAGAAGCGGTAATAGTAGCGGCGTTAAGAACGGCAGTTGGGAAAGCTCCAAGAGGAAGCCTGAAAAATACGCGTCCGGATGAGCTTGCCTCTATAGTTATAAAAGAGGTGGTAAATAGAAGCAAAATAGATCCTTCGATTATAGATGATCTGATTTTCGGCTGCGCATTTCCTGAGGGCGTAAGCGGTATGAATATGGCAAGGATTGCGGCTTTGAAAGCGGGACTTCCAACATCAGTTCCTGCAATGACATTAAACCGGTTCTGCTCTTCAGGTCTTCAGTCGATTGCGGTTGCAGCGGAAAAGATTATGGCGGGATTTGCAGATTGCGTAATAGCAGGCGGAGCCGAATCGATGAGTATGATACCGATGGGAGGGGTAAAAACGTCACCTGATCCGTATCTTATGGAAAATCATCCCGGTGTCTATCTTTCGATGGGTCTTACTGCCGAGGAGATTGCAAGTCGTTATAAAATAGGAAGGCAGGAGCAGGACGAATATGCCTATCGATCTCAGATGAGAGCAGTCGAAGCATTAAAAACAAATGCGTTTTCAGATGAGATTGTGCCGGTTAAAACAACGGTGGTTGACAAAAATCAGCAGATTAAAGAGATACTATTTGATACAGACGAAGGCGTAAGAGCGGATACGACTATGGAAGGTTTGGCAAAACTGAAGCCGGCATTTAAAGCAGGAGGAACGGTTACTGCCGGAAACTCAAGCCAAACTTCCGACGCTGCTGCTGCTGTCCTTGTTATGTCAAGTGAATTGGCAGCAAAGCTTGGCCTTGAACCGCTTGGTGTGTTCAAAGCCTTTGCGGTAGGCGGGGTTGATCCTGAGGTTATGGGTTTGGGACCGACGGTGGCAATTCCAAAGGCGTTAAAAATTGCCGGATTAAAGCTTGATGATATCGATCTTATAGAGCTTAACGAGGCGTTTGCCGTTCAGGTTATCGCCGATTTAAGGATTCTTAAAGCCGAAGAGTTAGTTGACAGAGTGAATGTTAAGGGCGGAGCGATAGCTCTTGGACATCCGCTTGGTGCAACAGGCTCGAAATTGACCGCTACGCTTTTGCATGAGATGAAAAATCGAAAAAACGCAAAGTATGGTATGGTAACAATGTGTATCGGCGGAGGGATGGGAGCTGCCGGAATATTTGAGAAAGCCTGAACAAATACATGAACTAATGATATATTGGAAGAAAAAGGAGGAAAGATGAAAGATACCGACGGAGGAGCTTTTTTAATAAGCACTGCTAAAGAGGACTCGGTTTTTATTCCTGAGGAGATAAACGATGAACAGAAGATGTTCGGACAGTCGGCGGAGGATTTTATCAGACAGAAGGTGCTGCCTGTAGCCGATAAAATAGAAGAGAAGGATTATGATCTCCATATAAAGCTTTTTAAGGAACTTGGAAAGCTTGATCTTTTATCAGGAGATATTCCGGAAATCTACGGCGGGCTTGGGCTTGATAAGATCAGCACCGCTCTTATCAACGAAAAACTTGCAGGCAACGGTTCGTTTGCAACCACCGTGGCAGATCAGACAGGCATCGGCAGCCTGCCGATACTTTATTTCGGAACAAAAGAGCAGAAAGAAAAATATCTGCCCAAACTTGCAACAGGTGAGTATATCGGGGCTTACGCATTAACCGAAACCGAATCAGGCTCAGACGCCTTGAGTCTGAAAACCACAGCCAAACTGACAGAGGACGGAAATTATTGGGTGCTAAACGGTTCCAAGCAGTTCATAACCAATGCCGCATTTTTTGATGTTATGACCGTTTATGCCAGAACGGAAAACGGGATAAGCGCGTTTATCGTTGAGAAAGATACCCCCGGAATGTCGATAGGT
>JALWSW010000238.1 GCA_027080125.1 Campylobacterales bacterium
AACCAAATGTGCTATTTGCGCGTTGGCTTTCAATTTCAATATTTTCTTGTAGCAAATTTATCATTCTGTTTCGTTTCTCCTGCTTGCCTCTAACGGTTTGAATATGGTGCGTGCCGCATTTTGAAAAGATTATTTTTCAAGATACAACTAATTTTATTTTGTGTATTAACTTTCATATTTACAAGTAATTGCGGCATGCACTATATTTTTTGTTGGCGGTTCGTTGTTTATTTTCTTAATCTTCTTCTTCATAGTAATATGAGTAATCAATTCCTTTCATAAATATTTCGCGGTCATTTATTTTGGTGGTAAGTGCTTTTTTTAGAAGTGATTTTAAAAAACTACTATTTGTTGGACTTGATTTCATTGCGTTCATATAATCTTGCTTACTTATTTTACTCCAATCAACACATTTTTTGAGGCGTTTTTTTAGCATTAAATCTAACCATATTCTAGTGCTTCTACCATTACCTTCCATAAAAGGGTGTGCAATGTTCATTTCTACATATTTGTTCACAATTTCATCAAATGTAGTTTCGGGCATTGATTCAATTTGTTTTAATGTTTCGCCTAAAAAACGTGATGCTGCAAATTGAAAACCACCTTTTGATATATTTTTCTGTCTGATTTGTCCGGCAAAATCATATAATCCACCAAATAAATAGGCGTGTATTTGTTGCAAACCTTTAATGGTTCCCACTTCTATGCTGTTGATAAAGGAACTTTCAAACATTGCGTATGCTTTTGTCTTACTTTTTCCGTCTATGCTTTCGTTGCTATATGTAAACCATTCAATAAACCGGTTTGCCTTTTTACTTGGAAATTCTTTTCCCAAAGCAATAATACCGTCATAATCCAACATATCCGATAAACGGTTTTTCAGATTTTTCGTATTGCTATTTGTTATAAAGTTATTCATGACGCTACAACATTTTTTCTATACTTTTCTAAAAGAGCGATTTTTGTTTTGCAAATTTTTTTCTTGCTTCATGCCATAATTTTTTGTAATCACTATATCCCAACATAATAAATAAAAACAAAAAAATCAAGTAAGTCTGTTCAACGCGCACTTTTTCCATATAATCTATTTTTCAAGATAGTAAGCAATCCTTAACGGGGTTGTATCTAAATCGTCGTTGTTATTAAAGCAACCTTGCCATCTCAGGCAGCTGCGAGGTGATAATTTTTTTAAGATTTGCCTGAGAAGGACAATTCTCGGGTTTAAGCAGGTAGATATTGTTTTACTTGATAATTAGTTTCGACAGATTATATTTTCAGGATAAATTATTGCTATAAGCAAAAATAGCGACAAGATAATTTTCATCTATCAACATACCACTGAAGGAGGGTAGAGATGAAAATAGCTCAGGTTGCGCCGTTATATGAAAGCGTGCCTCCGAAATATTATGGCGGCACCGAACGGGTTGTTTCTTATTTAACCGAAGAACTTGTAAAAATGGGACATGATGTAACGCTTTTTGCAAGTGGAGATTCTAAAACAAATGCAAAATTGATATCTCCAGTCCCCGAATCTTTGCGTCTTGCTCATATGGGAGCAGAGGAATCTGTTGTTTATCATACGCTTTTGCTGGAAGAGGTTTTCAAACATGCAAAATCGTTTGATATTGTTCATTTTCATACTGACTGTATTCATTTTCCTCTTGCAAGAAGATATAGCTTGCCTCATGTAACAACCCTGCATGGCAGATTGGATCTTCCCTGTTTATCATCGCTATACAAAGAGTTTCGCGAAATGCCTGTAGTCTCCATTTCAAACAGCCAGCGTGCTCTGCTTCCCAGGCTTAACTATCAAGGCACCGTTTATCATGGACTTCCGAAAAACCTGTATAATTTTCACAAAAAAGGCGGCAACTATTTAGCCTTTCTGGGGAGAATTTCTCCGGAAAAAGGACCTGATAGAGCCATAAAAATAGCAAGAGAGGCAGGAATAGAACTTAAAATAGCTGCAAAGATTGATAAAGCTGATCAAGTCTATTTTAATGATGTGGTTAAACCGTTGTTGAAAGAACCAAAAATAGAATATATCGGTGAGATAGGAGAGAAGGAAAAGGGAGAATTTCTGGGCAACGCTTTGGCTCTTCTTTTTCCAATCGACTGGTCTGAGCCGTTTGGAATGGTTATGATTGAAGCATTAGCCTGCGGAACGCCTGTAATTGCATATAGACGCGGATCTGTGCCTGAAATAATAGAGGATGGAGTAAACGGTTTTATAGTCAATGATCTGAAATCAGCGGTAAATGCTGTTAAGAATATTGAAAAGATAGACAGAAAAGCATGCAGGTTGATATTTGAAAGACGTTTCAGCGCATCGCGAATGGCGCACGATTATCTAAAAATTTACGATGCCATAATCGGAACAGATACGGATATTGCAGCATAAAGAGTCGTCCGATAAGTTTTGCATCATAGCTCCTTCGGCAGTTGAAGAGTCGCACCATATTTTAAAATATGGCGACCTGTTTGTCATGCTGAATCGATACGGCAATATA
>JALWSW010000239.1 GCA_027080125.1 Campylobacterales bacterium
GAGAACCTGTATCCGATACAATAAAAAACGATTTCGACAATGCCAGGATGAATGTAAGACAGATATACGCAACCGCTGAGGCGGGACTGATAGGTTATGAATGCAAAAACTTCCAAGGTTTTCATATAGCCGACAGGATTTTTGTGGAAATAGTGGACGCAAACGGCAAAAATGTTCCGACAAACACCCCTGGAGAAGTCGTAATAACCCTGCTCTCAAACTATACATACCCTCTTATACGATACGGCACAGGAGATATAGCGAGATTCATAAAATCCGAATGTCATAATAAAGATGATTCCTATCTTCTTTCAAACATAGAAGGCAGAGTTGATCAGACAGTAAAAATCAGAGGCATGTTTGTGTACCCATCAGCCGTCAACGAACTTTTATCAGATTTTAAACAAATAGGAAAAGCAAAACTGGTTATTGAAAGAAAACATGAAAGAGACTACGCAACATTGCTGCTGGAAACAGAGTCAAATATAGACTATAATGAAATTATCTTGAAGGCAAAAGAGATAATGAAAGTAAAAATTGACTCGATAAAAAAGGCAAAAATTGAAGATAACGATAAACTGATTGAGGATAGAAGAAAATTCCAATAGCCGGAGGTAGATGATGTATGTCAGAAATTGGATGAAAACAGAGGTTGTAACTGCAAAACCAAGTGATACATTCTACGAAATCGCAAAAACCATGAGAGAGAAAAAAATCAGACACATGCCTGTTGTAGACAACCAGAAGATAATAGGCATGCTAAGCGACAGGGACCTAAGACTTGCAGCTCCCTCTGCGGCAACCAGTTTATCAAAGGGAGAGATAGGATATCTTTTGGAAAAAGTAACTGCTGCTGAAATTATGAATCATCAGCTTTTCGTGGTAAAACCTGATACGACAATAGAATATGCCTCAAAAATGATGAAAGATCACAAGATAGGTGCTCTTCCGGTGGTTGAGAACGGTGGTAAAATAGTCGGTATAATCTCAACAATAGATATTCTTGAGGCGTTTTACGATGTTATGGGAGGATCGGCAAAAAGCCATAGATTAACAATACAAACCTCAGACAAAATAGGAGCCTTGGCTGAAATCACCAGAATAATAGCTGATCATGAAGGTTTTATAATAAGCATCGTAACACCGTATTACGGCACAAATCAGACAAGAGCGCTTGTGGTTGTAAGGGTTCAGGCACCGGATATAGAAAAGATTGTAAACGATTTGGAGAAACATGGTAACAGCGTTGATTCCATATACAAGTGCAATCCTGAAGGCTGGAAAAGAAGGTAATAACTATACAGTGTAAATCCGCCAAACCAATCATCTGCCTGCGAAGTGAATGATTTTACAAGGGAAAAGTCAGCCCAACGGGATAAATGAAAAACCACTCGCATGGCAGCTGAAATTTTGTAATGACGTAAAGAGCGTAGCAACCTTATCCTTAGGTTCCGGAATCAGAGCAGCTCTATTGCGACTGCAACAAGCACAATAACACCGACAAAACTGTTTATATTAAAAAAAGCCATATAAACCTTGCCTTTCTTCATTGAAGCGGCAAGAATCTGCTCATAAATCAAAAGAATTCCTATAACAATAATGGCAATATAATAGGCAGCTCCAAATCCGTTCACAATGCCTGCTGTAGCAAGAAGCAAAAAACTTACAAAATGAAAGAGTCTCGAAAAATCGAGGGCTCTGCTTTTTCCATACACCGATGAGACCGAATAGATATGATTCTTAATATCAAAATCGTAATCAAGCATACTGTAGATCATATCAAAGCCTGTTACCCAAAAAGCGACCGAAAGTCCGAAAAACAGAATTCGAAATGAAAAATGCGGATCTATAGCCAGATATGCGCCAACCGGAGCCAATCCGTCGATAGCTCCCAAAAGCAGATGACAGATTACGCTGAATCGTTTTGTGTAAGGATATATTATAAAAAGGACAACTACAAGAAAGGAAAGTTTGAAAACAAGCATATTTATCAGGTAGGTGGAAATCTCGAATATTAGCAACATCGCCAATGAAAAAAGCAGTGCGGATGAAATATTTAATTTTCCAGAAGGAATTTCACGCTCACTTGTTCTTGGATTTCGTTTGTCAATATCTGCATCAATAATTCTGTTAAGCGCCATGGCAAGTGAACGAGCCGAAACCATTGCAATAGAAATCAGAACAAAAATTCTGAGATCCGGCAAGCCGTTTGCCGCTATCAGCATACCGATAAATGCGAACGGAAGCGCAAAAATCGAATGAGAAAATTTTATCATGCTTGAAAAGGTTTTAAGCGTCTCCAGTACCTTCGAATTCATTTTCTACTTGCCTCTGAAAAATAGTTTTTCAGATAGATTATTACCGAAAATATTGCCAGCAGCATAGCAATATAAAGAATAACCATACCCAATTCTCTTTTTCCAAGCAGCAAAATGATAAGTGCTGCAAACTGAGACCCTGTCTTAAACTTTCCCCACCAATTAGCTGAAATCACAACACCTGAATCTGCCGCTATTGCTCGCAGTCCTGTAGCAAGCAGTTCTCTTGCCACAAAAACTATGACAATCCATCCGGCAATCATCTTTATATCCGTCATTGCTATCATCACCGATATCACCATCAGTTTATCAGCTACAGGGTCAAGAAGTTTGCCGATGTTTGTCACCTGATTTGTTCGCCTTGCTATCTGACCATCCATAATATCTGTTGCAACAGCCAAAATCAGCACAAAAACGGTAAATGTAAAAAACTGCTGTCTATCTTGATATATAAAAACTACAGCCAGAGGAATCAGTAATATCCTGACAAGTGTTAGAATGTTAGGAATGGTAGCGATACCTTTTTTCATATTTTTTCAACTTCCATGTTTTCTGAAGTATTTCTCCCATTTAACAATCGATCTCAGATAGTTCAGAGAGCGCTCATCAACTATTCTGTTATTTTTGATACTGTTTTCTCCACCGTAATAAGATGCTATGACCAGCGATTTTTTGCGAAACCGCCTTTTTAGAAATTTAAGATAACGTATCGAAGCTTCAAGATTTCGTTCAGGATCGTAGAGGCTGCTTCTATCTATTCCGAATCGCCTTGCGGTTTCAGGTTTAACCTGCATCAGTCCTATTGCCCCGGCGTCTGAGACAACGTTGGGATTGAAATCGGATTCGACTTTCGCTATAGCCAGCAACAAATCCGGATCAATGTTGTTATTGGTTGCTTTTGATACAATCATTTCCTTGATTTTGTTTTTACCTGTTGTACTTGGCAAAACCGGTTTGGAAAGATTGCTTATGTAGATTGTTCCGTCGCGACTGTATGATAGATGCAACTTTCCCGCCCATGCAATCTCGGATAAACAGAAAAAAGCCATCAGGATAATGATTTTATACATTTATCGACAATGGCATCGACCCTGGTTTTTATCTTTTTCAGATTTTCAGGGCTACCAGCTTCAAATCGAGACACCAAAACCGCCTGAGTATTGCTTGCTCTAACAAGAGCCCATCCATCTTCGAAAACTATCCGTACCCCATCTATTGTTATGATATCTTTAATGTCTTCATAATTCTCTTTTTCTATCGCCTCTTTGACAAGCAAAGGAATCTTATGCTTTATCTTATCAGGGCACTCCGTTCTGATCTCAGGTGTTGTAACGGTTTCAGGCAGATCTTTCAGCAAATCAGACAGCTTAAATTCCCGATTGCGTATTCTGTTTTTTACAAAGATCTCAGCTAATCTCAGACTTGCATAAATAGCATCGTCATATCCATAGTATCTATCCTTAAAAAACAGATGTCCGCTCATCTCTCCAGCCAATACCGCACCCGTTTCTTTCATCTTAGCCTTAATTAATGAGTGACCGGTTTTCCACATAATAATGTTTCCTCCGGCGTTTTTAACCGTCTCATACAAAACATTGCTGCTTTTTACCTCGCTTATTATCACCGGTGCCTCTTTTTTCTTCCAACTGGCTATAATATCAAGCGCAAAGATAAGCAGAAGTTTATCGCCCCAGATTGTTCTTCCGGTCTCATCCACCGCTCCTATTCTGTCCGCATCTCCGTCGTAAGCTATTCCGAAATCGGATTTTGTCTCCTTGACTTTTCGTTTTAACTCCTCCAGATTTGCCTCTATGGTAGGATCGGGATGATGATTCGGAAAATTACCGTCCGGATTGCTGTAAAGCTCGATTACCTCAAACCCAAGCTTTTTAAAAACAGTAGGCGCTGCAATACCTGCGGTTCCGTTGCCCGAATCCACAACAACCTTTACAGAACGCTCAAGTTGCTTGATTAAATCAGCAGTTTCGGAAAAATTATCAGTAAGCGTTTTTATATAGCTATCTAATATATTAAACTTCTTATAGCTTCCGGTTTCTCTATTTTCTACGGGCAGATTCATTCTTTTTTCAATCTCTTTGATTGCTCCTCCGTAGATTGTATCGTTTCCTACGCACAGTTTCATTCCGTTATATTCGGGCGGATTGTGCGAACCGGTTATCATTATCGCCCCGCTTGTATCAAGCCTGAATGTAGAATAGTAAAGAACCGGCGTTGGAACAAGCCCGATGTCAATCACATTTAATCCGTTTGCAAGCAAACCTTTTGTAGCTGCGACGCTCAAATCTTTTGAGCTTAGCCTTGCATCATATCCGATGGCAACAGAATTGCCGTCTTTTCTGTCCTTTAACATCTGCCCGAAAATAGTCGCTATCTTTTTTGCAGTATCATTTTTTAATGTTTTGCCTACAATACCGCGTATATCGTATTGTCTGAAAATTGACATCAGGCACCTCCACTTGCAATATCAACCGATAAATAATAACATACTTTTGTGGCGGTTCAAATCAATCTTTTGCATAGAAAGCGTAACAGGTTTTAGATTTTCTGACTAAACAGGTGAATAGATGTTTAAAAATAAAATAAAAGAATGCCTTAAACTTGCCAAGGATGTTCGTGCCGACTGGATAGCTGTTGCGCGCTTCAGCTTAAACTGGGTGCCATTTGCAATAGCTGCCGGAATTGCAATCGGATTGTGCGCATCACTATTTGACTGGCTTTTGACCATAATAAACCGATTTGTAGCTGCTTCAATGGTCAGTACCCTTGCTTTTTCGCTTTTTGCAGCGGCTATAACCGGTATATTGATAAACAAAGATGAGTCTATTGCCGGAGCCGGAATAAATTATGTTTTAGGGCATCTGTTTAGTTCAAAACTGAATATAGCTCAGTTTATCGGCAAATTCACGGCAAGTATTCTTGCGCTTTCGGGAAGTTTTATTGCCGGAAGAGAAGGTCCCTCGTTTTTCCTGGGTGCTTCAATTGCCCATTTTGTATCGAAATATTTTAATATAGAGAAAAAATTTACCGATTATATAGCGTTGGTGGGAGCCGGAGCATTTACAGGAGCCCTTCTTAAGGCTCCTCTTGGAGGGGCTCTGTTTGCTCTTGAGGTAAGATACCTTATGGATATGGACTATAAGCCGTTTCCGCAGACGATAGTTGCCTCTTCAGTCAGTTTTTTTATATTTTCTCTTTTTCGCGGACACAGTTCGTTTATAAGCCTTTCAACCAAACCGATCTGGCATCCCAAAATTCTGCCGGCTCTTGTTGCCTTAGGCGTTTTAATAGCCGTTTTAACCTATATCTATATAAACATATTTCATTTTGCAAGCTGCCTATCAGCTCATCTGAAAAGCTCCATTCGTCCGCTTGCAGGAGTTGTTCTGGCAATCCCAATACTTATTGTTTTGCTGCATATTGATAATTATCAGATTCTTTCTGTTTCGGTAAACTATAACGCGTTAAACCAAATTCTTCAAAATCAGATCGGAATAACCGATTCTATTGTTCATATTCTCTTTATCGTATCGCTTGTTTCTTTGACAATAGGCTTCGGCATATCAGGCGGATTGGTGCTTCCGAGTCTGTTTATCGGGGCATTGGCAGGGAATATCTTCGGTGTCATTTTTGGAGACACCCTGACATTTACCCTGGCTGGTATGGCTGCAATGCTTGCCTCAACCGCAAAAACGCCTGTTGCTGCAATCGTGATAGTGCTGGAGATGAGCGGAACCGACATCGTAATTCCTATTACCGCATCTGTAGTTGTAAGCTATATTTTGACATATGGAAAAAATATTTACGGAGCCCAGCAGATAGAGCGATAGAACTATTGACATAAGCTGCTCTAAAGATTATGATTTGATGTTGAAAACGATTTTTCTATGGATATAATGACCGTTCCATATAAAAAGAAGAGGTGCATATGCGTTATTACGAAACTATGGTTGTGTTTAAGTATGATCTTGCCGAGAAGGCTATAGACGAGCTGGTTGGAAAAATAGAGTCGATAATAAAAGAGGACTCTGGAGAAATCCTAAATTCGGAAGACTGGGGCAAAAAGAAGCTCTCATACAAGATAAACAAAGATGAGTATGGCATTTACAGATTGTGGCATCACAAATCCGGAGAAGATGTGCCCGGAAAACTTGAAAGATTTTTTAGAATATCAGACGGCATAATACGATTTCATACGATACTTATGTATAAAAAAGATATCGATATGTATGAGGGAAAAGCTTCGGAAACCCAGAATGAAAACAGCAACAGCGCTCAGGAAGAGGCGTAAGGAAATTGTTCGGTGGCCGATTATAATAAAGTCATCCTGATGGGAAGGTTAACCCGCGATCCGGAACTAAAATATCTTCCCTCCGGAATGGCGGTTGCAACGATTGGACTTGCGGTAAACAACAGCTATACGGGTAAAGACGGCAACAGAGTTGATGATACTCTCTTTATAGATGTGACCGTTTTTGGAAAGCAGGCGGAAAATATACATAAATATTTGAAAAAGGGAAGCGGAATATTGGTGGACGGAAGACTCAGATATCGAACCTGGGAATCCTCAGACGGAAGCAGACGTTCAAAGCATGAGATAGTAGCTCAGAGAATCCTGTTTACAAGCCAGCCGAGAACAACCAGCAAGGAAACCGAGAATATAGAAAATCCTGTGGAAGAGGACGATATTCCGTTTTAGAAAAGAAATCAAATAAGGAGCATAAATGGCAAAAATGAAAGGTAGAGATAGCGGTAAAAACCGGTTTTTTACAAGGAAGCGGTTCTGTTATTTTTGTGTCAATCATGTTGAGGAGATAGATTATAAAGACGTCTCTACGCTGAGACATTATCTGACCGAGCGTTTTAAAATAGTTCCGAGAAGAAATTCGGGCAATTGCGCAAAACATCAACGCAAACTTACCGCAGCAATCAAGCGAGCAAGAAATATGGCGCTAATTCCGTTCACGGTTCATTCTCATTAGGAGCAGACTATGAAGGTTCTATTACTGGATGATGTAGATAAACTTGGAAGAATCGGAGAGATAAAGGAGGTTGCCAGAGGATATGCAAACAACTTTCTTATTCCAAAAGGTCTTGCCATAGTTGCTACCAAATCGAACAAAAAAATCGTCGAACAGAAAAAACTTGAGGCTGAAAAAAGATATCAGCGTAGGGTAAAAAACGCAAAAGGCAAAAAATCAGAGCTTGAATCGCTTACCCTGGAAATCGAAAAGAAAGCCGGCTCTTCCGGTAAACTTTTCGGAGCTGTAACAAGCAACGAGATTGCAGAGCTGATAGCTGAGAAAGGATACGATATTGATAAAAAACAGATTGTAACCCAAAAACCGATAAAATCTGTCGGCGAGCATACCATATATATCAATATTTATGAAGGCATTAAGGCGGCTGTGAAGCTTATAGTCAAACAAAGTAATGCCGAAACAAAGGAATCTTAAACAATTTTTACCATCCAATATCGAGGCTGAAAAGTCACTTCTTGCCTCGATATTGGTTTCCGAGGATGCACTTTATGAGACATTGTCCAAATTATCATCCGAGGATTTTTATCAGCCTGCTAACCGTATTATTTATGAGGCGATATCTAATTTGGCAAAATCAGGCAAGGCAATCGACCTGGTTGTAATAGCAGAGGAGCTTACAAAAAGCGGCAAACTCAACGAAATTGGCGGGATTGAGTATCTTGCCGAGGTTGCCGATTTCGTCCCTACTCCATCGATTGCTGGCAGCTATATAGAGATTATAAAAGAAAAATCGCTTCTGAGAAAGGTAATAACCGCATCAAATCAACTGCTTTTGGACGGCTACAGCGGAAAGGTTTCGGCAGAGGAGCTGCTATCAGAGGCTGAAAAAAAGATATTTGGCATTGCCTCATACAAAATGGATAACGAACTTGCCCCGGTAGCCAAATATATCAACAAGACAGCGGATGAATTGGAGAGGCTTTACAAATCAAGGGGCAGCGATATATCCGGGGTTCCGACCGGTTTTACCAGATTGGATGAAATGACAGGCGGTTTTCAAAACGGCGATTTGATAATAATAGCCGGAAGACCGGGAATGGGAAAAACCAGCTTGGCTTTAAATATTGCTCAATATGCTTCACTTGAGGCGGCAAAGAATATAGCTCTGTTTTCCATAGAGATGTCAAGAAAACAGCTTATGTTTCGACTTGTCTCCTCAATAGGGAAGATCGACAGCTATCTGATAAGAACTGGAAGATTTAAAAATAATCAATGGACAACAATAACCGACGCACTTGATAAGCTTTCGGAGGCAAAGTTGTATATTGACGAAAGCTCCTCAATTACCACCATGCAGATTGCGGCAAAATGCAGGAAGGCAAAGCTGCAGCACGGACTCGATATGGTAATTATCGATTATCTTCAACTCATAAAAATGCGCGAGAAAGAAAGAAAAGATCTTGAGATTTCCGAAGCTACCAGAGCGCTTAAGATAATGGCAAAAGAACTTAATGTTCCTGTTGTTCTTCTATCTCAGCTGAACAGAGCTCCTGAGGCAAGAGACAACAAACGTCCAAGAGCGTCGGATTTGAGGGAATCAGGAGCAATCGAGCAGGATGCGGATCTTATCCTTTTTGTTTACAGAGAAAGTTTTTACAAGAAAAACAAGGAGGAAAAAGACAGAACTGCTGAAATTATAATAGAGAAGCAGAGAAACGGACCCACCGGAACCGTAAAACTTGTGTTTATGGACGAATATACAAGTTTTGAAAATATGTCATCGGAGGCAGCATTTGAAGAGTAAAATATTAGCGGAAGGCAGCTTTGTCCGTTTTATAAAAGATAGCCGGATATCATACGGAATCTATAGAAGCGGAACAATAGAAAGATTGGCGGAAAATTTTTTATACAACAGTCAGACTGTAACCGACGAGATTGCGTTTGAGGATGTCAAGCTTATCGCTCCTGTCGAACCTACCAAAATTGTAGCGGTAGGGCTTAATTACATGGCTCATGTGGGCGAACTTCATCCTGAAATAACAGGGGTTCCCGCTCCAAAACTTTTTATGAAACCCTCAACGTCAATCATTGGACCTGATGATAAAATAATATATCCTGATATGACCAATCATGTCGATTATGAAGCTGAGCTTGGCGTTGTGATAGGCAAAAAATCCAAAAATCTCACTCCCGAGCAGGCAGCTGGTGCGATATTCGGTTATTGCTGTTTGAACGATGTTACCGCAAGGGATCTTCAAAAAACAGATGGTCAATGGACGCGCGCCAAATCGTTTGACACGTTTTGTCCGATCGGACCTGCAGTTGCAAAAGATATAGATCCTGGAAATTTGAATATAGAATGTTTTGTAAACGGGAAGCTCAGACAATCGGGAAACAGCTCGTTTATGATAAAAAATGTTTACGAACTGACAAGTTTTATCTCAAGGATTATGACTCTTATGCCCGGGGATATTATAGCAACCGGAACTCCCAAAGGAGTAGGAGAGATTAAACCGGGAGATGAGGTAACCGTCAGAATTGAAAAGATAGGAGAGCTGACAAACTATGTTGCGGTCAGTAGCTCGCTATAAAAATAGCAAATCAAAAAAAATTCAGGAGATATCAGTATGAATTTTGAATTTTCCAACC
>JALWSW010000240.1 GCA_027080125.1 Campylobacterales bacterium
ATAGGATGATTGTTTTTTGTAGTGCTATCATTTTTAGCAGCCTTGTTTGACAAACTGTCAGTGGTACCAGCGGGGGGACTTGAACCCCCACAGCCGAAGCCAACGGATTTTGAATCCGTCAGCCAACCACTAAAATAGGGGGCTTTTATACTCCCTGTGCAACAACTGTGCAATAAGTTAATTAAACAAAACTTAAATGCAATTATTGTGCAGTACCTTCTGTTAAGTTGTTGATTAGAATTGTACTTAAAAATTTATTTATCGAAGATTAAAAATTGAGGGAGATTAAAAAATAAGTGGTACCGAGAGCGGGACTTGAACCCGCACACCCGAAGGCGGGAGATTTTGAATCTCCTGTGTCTACCATTCCACCACCTCGGCAAAGATTGTGTGAGTGGAATTATACAAAAAATTATTAAATATGAGCTTAAAACAGCCCTATTTATCGGGCTGTAAAAAAGTATCAAAAAGTTGTTCGGTTTTAGCTGCTTGTTTTTTCAAATCTTCAGCACTTAATATATCTTCAGTTATATAATGATCTTGCGTAACACTTGATCCTTTCTCATGTCCCATGACTTCCTGGATTTTTTCAAGATCTTCGCCAGCAAAATTCATAATGGAAGCATAAGAGCGACGAGTTGCGTACAAGGTTTTATACTCAACACCTATCTCTCTCAAAAGAGGCTTCAGGTGATAATCTATAATAGATTTACTCTGCATAAATGGTTTTCCGTCTTTATTGACAAACAACCATTCTTTATTCGGTCTAACTTCATAAAAGCTTTTTAAAAGGTTTTTGCTTGACTCAAAGAGAGATATTCTTCTAAAATGTTTTTTGTTTCCAGTTTTTCCTTTTTTAGCGTTATGCTCAACAATTAAACAGTCTTTATTTAGTGATCTTTGCAATGTTAAGATACCTCTTTCCAAATCTATATCGCTCCATTTCAAAACCATAATCTCACCAGGTCTAAAACCATATTTGAAAGATAGGTCTAAAAACACCTTCAGCCACCCTGTAGATTCGTTTAAAATTTTTCTAACTTCGGCAGCTGTATATGCTTCTGTCTCAACATTTTTAGTGTCAAACTCTATCAATCGAACTGTTTCTGTTTCAAAAACATTTCTGTGTAAAACTTGCAAATCATGCTGAGCATATCTAAAGATTGAAGCAACTAAATTTTTATTAAATTTAGCTCTGCTACCTGATAAATTCTCTTTTAAGTGATTTATCCAGTCAACAACGTTTTTAACGGTTATGCTATCAATCAAGAAATCCCCAAAGTAGGGGAAGGCATGATTTTCAAGGCTTTGTAGCTTGTCCTTGTAATGCTTTTCAGTGATTTTTTTTGCGTTAAACTGCATTTCAATTGCTTCCAAAGCCACCTCTTTAAAAGTATAAACTGATTTGTTTTCGTTTGCGTTTGTTATACCCAAAATTTCAGCCAAGTATTTTAAAGGATCTGTCTTTTTAATCCAAACTTTCGTAGCTGCACTCACTTTTTTGCCAGTAGATTTGCGATAAAATTTACCATTGATTGTTCCATGAACATAAATCTTATCTCCACGGATTTTGAATACACCGTCACCTTTTGCCATAATTTTCTCCTTTGTTTAAATTACTAAGATTAACATTAGCACTAACATTCCAAGCGAAAAAATCGCCACTATTTGAAACTCTATAGAGTTCATGCCGCAGCCTGAAATTTGTAGTTATTAGCTCTTTGCATAATGCTAATAGCAGCGTCTTTTGAGACATAAGTTTTGCCACCTTCTCTCCAGAAATCTTTATCTGGTTCAAAGTTATTCATAAGATACTGGTGAATAGAATTACGGCTATTTCCTGTGCTTTCAGCAAGATAGCTTACGCTTACTTTTCTTGGAATTAGCATTTCAAGCATAGTTGTAAGCTGTGTAAGATAGTTTTTGATTTCAATATATTCTTTATTCATGATCGACTCCTTTCTTGATTGTTTCTTTTAGTGTTCGATTAAATTTTTTTCTAGTAATCATAATATTTTCCTTTCTATGCCAATTGGCATAAATATTTTTCATAAAAAAAGGAGAACCTTTGAAGGGCTCTCCTCAACTCAAATTTGTAAGCATACTTTCTTTTGCCGCTTCGTCCGCTATTCTAATTTGGCTCTCTTCTTTTTGAAGTTCAGCAATTTTTTTTAATTCATTAAACATTAGGACAAAACGGATAAAGTCAGCACGCACTTGATAAATCTCTTCCTGGGTTTTAAACTGATTTATCTTTCTTGTTGAAAAATTATAAATCAGAACCTTTTTCATTTTAACTTTCGTTTTCGCACCGTTTTCAGCCTCTATGTATTCAATAAGACGACGATTCCCGTAAACTTGAAAACTCCATTCTTTGAAGTTTATGTATATGGAAGTGATTTTATCAGGTGCTTTACTATCAGCAGAAAGATCGAGATCTTCTATCTTCAGATTCAGCTTATATCGCTGAAAAAAATCCTGAAGA
>JALWSW010000241.1 GCA_027080125.1 Campylobacterales bacterium
ATCTCTTTGTATCTGCCCGATAATAATTTTGTAAGCGGATAAAAGATGAATCCCATTGCAATGCCTGTTGCTATGCTGTAGGAAAAAGGCATTGAAACAACAACCATAAATGCCGGCAAGGCTTCGGTGAAATCGTTCCAATTGATATGCACAACCGATTTCAGCATCAAGACACCGACTATAATCAAAGCCGGCGATGTTGCAAATGCAGGTATCGATTTGGCAAGCGGAGACACAAACATAGATAGTAAAAACAGCACTCCGACGACAACGGCGGTCAAGCCGGTGCGTCCGCCTTCAGCAACTCCTGAAGCGCTTTCAATATATGTGGTGACAGTTGATGTTCCAAGTAAACTGCCGGCAATCGTTCCTGTCGCATCCACGCTCAATGCCCTGTTGACGCGGGGAAACTCGCCGCTTTTTTTGATAAATCCCGCCTGTTTTGCAACCCCTACAAGAGTTCCGGTCGTATCAAATATATCCACAAACAGAAATGCAAATATTATGCCGAAAAATCCTATATTTAACGCGCCTTTTAAGTCAAGATGAAGCAATACAGGCGTTATATCCGGGGGTGCTCCGAATATGCCGGCAAAATGAGCCTGTCCGAATATTATGCCCAATATCCATGTTAATATTATGCCAAACAGGATTGCACCTTTGACACGCCTTGCCATCAACGCTCCGGTTGCAATCACTCCTATAATAGTCAAAAGAGGCGCATAACCGGTGATATTGCCGAAAGATACCAATGTTGCTGGATTATCAACCACAATGCCAGCTTCCTTCATGCCTATAAGAGTTATAAAAAGACCGATGCCCGCTGTGGTTGCCAGTTTTATGGAATCAGGTATCGCATATACAATCAGTTGTCTTATTCTAACAAAGGTGAGCAGCAAGAATATTATACCTTCTATAAACACTGCGCCAAGTGCAGTTTGCCAGGGGTAGTGAAGCTGCATAACAACCGTGAATGTAAAATAGGCATTCAAACCCATCCCCGGAGCCAAAGCAAAAGGATAGTTGGCGAGAAGCCCCATCAGGATTGTCGTAAATCCGGAAGCTAACACAGTAGCCATCATAACCGCACCAAAATCCATACCGGTTTTGGAAAGTATTGCAGGATTAACAAATATGATATATGACATCGTCATAAATGTTGTAAATCCGGCTATAAGCTCCGTTGCCGCAGTGGTGTTGTTTTCTTTTAATTTGAAAATCCTTTCAAGTATCCCCATCCTGATGCCTCCAACAAAATTTATATGTCATTAACCGTTCTTTGTATTGAGCTGCTGCTACAATAAAGATCTGATTATAACCGTATTATTGAAACTATCAAGAATTTGACGTTGCCGATTCTTTTATTGTATTACAAAAGGTATTATAAAAGCCCTTTTTTCCCGGCTTCAAACTTCAGTCTATCCCGAAACTTCGGATGGGCAATGCTTATCAGTTCGTCTGCGCGTTCCCTTAAAGTTTTTCCGAAAAGATTTACCGCACCGTATTCTGTAACTATCCAGCATATATCTGCCCGCGTAGTCACGATTCCCGATGCGCGTGTAAGCTCGGGAACGATTCGGCTGATTGTTCCCTGTTTTGCGGTACTTGGAAATGCTATTATAGGTATGCCGCCCTCGCTTCCGGTAGCGCCTCTTATAAAATCAAGCTGCCCTCCAAAACCGCTGTATATATAGTCTCCGATCGAATCCGAACACACCTGACCGGTCAAATCCACCTATACCGCCGAATTTATCGCGACCATATTGGGATTCTGAGCTATTATGAACGGATTATTTACGTAGTCGACAGGATGAATTTCGAAAAAAGGATTATCATCAACATAATCGTACAAATCTTTGCTTCCCATTATAAATGTGCAGACGATTTTACCTCTATGCAGCCTCTTTTCGTTACCCGTTATTATTCCATTTTCAACAGCCCGAACTATTCCTTCTGTGACCATTTCCGTATGTATACCGATATCTTTCTTGCCATCCAACGAAGAAAGCACAGCATCAGGAATCGCTCCAATCCCAAGTTGCAATGTTGAACCATTTTTTATAAGATCGGCGATAGTTATCCCAATATTTCGTTCAACATCGCCAAATGTCCTGGAATCAAGCGTTATGATAGGCTCGTCAACCTCAACAAATTGATCAACGTTTGAAACGTGTATAAACGAATCGCCCTGCACCCTTGGCATCCTTCTGTTTACCTGGCATATCACTTTTTTAGACCATTCTGCAGCAGCCTTGGACGCCAGGACCTCAACGCCAAGGCTTAAAAACCATATTCATCAGGCATTGATGTATGGAGCAATGCAACGTCAGGAGGATTCTCCTTTATAGCTACAGGTATTCTATGAAGGTGAATTGGAATATAACCTGATTGCATATTAACCGCATCCCTATCCGCAGATCCTACAAAAAACGACCGATGTATTATCCTGCCATCTTTTTCTGCTTGTTTCAGTCGG
>JALWSW010000242.1 GCA_027080125.1 Campylobacterales bacterium
CTAACTCCCGCTCATCTATTCTGATATCAAATGCAGGACCGGGACCTTCGGTAATCTTTTTGAATTCAACTATATACAACATGCCTCCGGTTTTTGTAATTCGAGCCACCTCTTTGAGAATCTCTATACGTTTGGATTTGTTAAAATGATGAATTACGGTTGCTATCAAAGAGGCATCAAATGATTCGTCCTCAAACGGCAACCGCTTTCTAATGTCTGCAACAATTGCATTGACATTTTTTATATTCAACTCTTCAGAGCGTTTCTTCAGCAATTCAATTCCTTCCTTCCACAGATCAACAGCCCAAATCCTGCTTTTACCAAGCATCTCTGCAATTTTAATGGTATAGTTGCCCGCTCCGCATCCCAGATCTATGAAACTTGACACCGAATCGGTATCAATAAAATTGAGAAAACGCTTCTCATCAATAAGATTAAAACTGCTTTTGCCCGCCGCCTCCGGTGTTGGTTTAGGCGTTTTTTCTGTTTTTCTCATAATAACTCCTCCTATTCTGCCACAATTAATACAGATAATATAATAAAAATATAATAAAAAACCAAACGCAATACAAAACTAATGTGAGTTTTTTGATAAATTACCAATAAATAATCGAACCTTGCATTTTCAGTAGCTCTATATTATCATTGTTAACAACTGATTTTAGGAGGTAATTGTGAAGAAAACGGTTATTTTGCTTGTTACTCTTTTTTTGATTGGAGGGGTCAATGCAGCTTATTCAAAAGGGCTGAAGATTGCTGTTGTTGATCTTCAGAAGGCGTTGAATGAGACCAACGAGGGAAAACAGGCGAAAAAGATTATAGAGGAAAGCGTAAAGCAAAAGCAGGATATTATTAAGAAAAAAGAGGCTGAGCTTAAAAAGAAAAAAGAGGCGCTTGACAAACTTTCTCCTAATTCGTCAGAATATAATAAAAAACTGAACGATTATCAGAAAAGTATAAACAAACTAAGATCGCTTATAGAAAAAAGTCAGAATGAACTCTCAAAGAAAGAATCCACATACAGTAAAAATATTCTGAATAGCTTAATAAATATAATTAAAAAGATAAGAAAAACAGAAGGTTATGATCTGGTTATCGAGGTTCATGCAGGTGTTGTTGACTACAATCCTGCAATCGATATTACAAATCAGGTTGTTAAGCGTTACAACAAACTTACAAGCCCGAAAAAATAGATGAAACTCTCCGAAATTGCGCAATGGTTTTCATGCAAGCTTGTTGGCTCTGACTGTCAGATAACAGGAATCAACACGCTTGAGGATGCAAAAGAGGGAGATCTGTCATTCCTAACAAATTCACGATATAAAAATCGTATAAAAACCACTAAAGCATCAGCGATTTTGGTTGATAAAATTCCGGAAAATTCGCAAAAAAGATTCCTTTTGTCTGAAAATCCCTATCTTGTTCTGGCTAAGCTGGCTGCACAATTTTTTAAGATAGAGCGACCTCGTTTCAAAAAAGATTCCGCTGCTTATGTGGGCAAAGATTGCCAGATAGCCGGCAATGTCAACATATATCCGACAGTCTATATAGGCAACAGGGTTAAGATAGGTTCAGATACTGTTTTATATCCCGGTGTTGTAATTGATGATGATGTTCAGATAGGCTCAGGCTGTGTTATTTATCCTAATGTATCAATTATGAGAGAATGTATCATTAAGGATAATGTAATAATTCATGCCGGCTCGGTGATCGGATCGGACGGATACGGCTATGCGCATGATAAGCAGGGGAATCATATAAAAATTCCTCAAACAGGCATTGTTTTGATAGAAAACGATGTTGAGATAGGTTCCAACGTATCAATCGACAGAGCTGCATTCGGCAAAACTGTTATAGGGCATGGAACCAAGATAGACAATCTTGTTCAGATTGCTCATAATGTAAAGACGGGGAAAAACTGTCTGCTTGTATCGCAGGTTGGAATAGCCGGCTCAAGCGAACTTGGAGACAATGTTGTTTTAGCCGGACAGGTTGGAATAGCCGGTCATATACGAATCGATTCGAATGTCCAGATGGGAGGTAAATCCGCAACAAACAGATCGCTTAAAACGGGACAATACAGCGGAATACCTGCAATTAAACATACCGATTGGCTAAGAGTTCAAGCCGTTCAAAAACGGCTTCCTTCTCTTATGGAAAGGATCAGATTGATTGAAAAGGAGTTCTCGGAAATTAAGGGGAAACATTATGATAGAGATTGATGAAATAAGAAAAATATTACCGCACGATTATCCGTTTCTGCTTGTTGACAGAATAATCGAGTTTGAAAAAAACAAGCGTATAGTGGCATTAAAGAATTTAACCTATAACGAACCGTTTTTCCAGGGGCATTTTCCATCCCGTCCGGTATTTCCCGGAGTTCTGCTGATAGAAGCGCTGGCTCAAACAGGAGGACTTCTTGTGTTTAAATCAATCGAGAAAAAATCAAACGAACTTGGTAATGCGTTGGTCTAT
>JALWSW010000243.1 GCA_027080125.1 Campylobacterales bacterium
TGCGTTGGATGACTCAAGTTTTTCAAGATAAACGCCATAGTTACCATCCGGAACGGTAAGATGAACCGTTTCATTGGTCAGTTTCTGAATCTTGCGCAGAAAGGGGAGCGCTGTTTTTCGTATAATGCTGTTTTGCCGAACAGCGCCGCCTAAGATAAGCAGTTTGTAGCCGAGAAAAAAACGTTTATCCTTGTCCTGCAAGAGATAGCCGTTTGATATGAGCCCGTTAATTAATCTGTATGCGGTTGGCTTGGGAATATCAAGAGCAGAAGAGATCTCAGAAAGCGTGCAGGCATGTTTGTCTAATGCAACAAACTCTAAAATTCTTAACGCTTTCTTCAATGTTCCGGGGGTTGACTTTTCCTTGCTTACCATGTATTCTCCATATATTGAAATATAGTTTCACTATATAGAAAAAAACTCTGCTGTCAATAGGAGGAAATATGAAAAATGAAAGACCGGCGCGATTCATAACTGCAACAAGCCTGTTTGACGGTCACGACGCATCGATCAATATTATAAGAAGAGAACTTGTCTATGCCGGAGCCGAGGTTATTCATCTTGCGCACAACCGTTCGGCTGAAGAGATAATCTCCTCAGCAATAGATGAGGATGCAGATGCGGTGGCGATAAGCTCGTACCAGGGCGGGCATATCGAGTTTTTCAAATATCTCGTTGATCTTGCAAGAAAGAGCGGAAGGAGCGATCTTAAGATATTCGGAGGAGGCGGAGGGGTGATTATCCCTGCTGAGATAAAAGAACTTGAGCAATACGGTGTTACAAAGATCTTTTCTCCTGAGGACGGAATGAAGCTGGGTCTTGACGGTATGGCTGAATTTATGATTAAAAAGGCAAAAGAGAGGGCTTTGCAATCTGATACGGCAAAACTGATAGAAACGATAGAGAAAAGAGGCTCGCTTGCAAGACTTTTGAGTATTCTCGAAAACAACATAGATTCCCAGGCAAACCCGGATGAGATTATAAGGAGTCTTCCGGCTTGTTCAAAAAAGATTCCCGTAGTCGGAATTACCGGAACCGGCGGCGCAGGCAAAAGCAGCTTTATCGATGAAATATTGAGCAGATTGGCTGAGGACAGCTCTTTGAAAATAGCGGTTCTCGCAGTTGATCCGAGCAGAAGAAAAACCGGAGGAGCACTGCTTGGGGATAGAATAAGGATAAACTCTCTTGCGCACAATTCGGATCGTATATTTTTCAGAAGTGTTGCAACAAGAATGAATAACCTTGCGATATCCCCTGCAATAAAATACGGTATAGAGATTCTGAAGCGAGCCGGATTTGATCTGATTATAGTGGAAACCTCGGGTATCGGGCAGGCTGACACCGAGATTGTGGATCTGGTTGATTATTCGATATATCTAATGACAAGCGAATACGGCACCCCTTTGCAGCTTGAGAAGATCGGGATGCTTGACTATGCGGATGCGATAGTGATAAATAAATTTGAGAAAACAGGATCCGAGGATACATTGCTTGCAGTCAGGAAGGTTGTCTCAAGGCGATTCAAAAGGCAAAGGCTTGAGGAGCTTCCGGTGTATCCGACAATCTCGAGCCAGTTTAATGACTTGGGGGTAAACAGGTTTTATCATCATTTTCTGGGATATATCAACGGATTCGGGCATAACATAAAAAGCGACAGAAAAGAGGGGCATCCGGTTGCCGACCCGATTATACCGTCTCATAGAAGAGACTATCTTCATAGGATAGTTGAGGTAACGAAAAATTATATCGAAAACTCAGCAGAGCAAGCTGAAAAAGCAAGCGAACTTTACAAAATAGAGGGACTGATTGACCGGATTGAAAACAGAGAGGAGCTTGAAAGATTGCGGAATCAAAATCTTTCGGAGCTTGAGGCTGAAAACCGGAAACTCATAGAAGAGTTTGACGATCTTGTCAAAAGATATCAGCAGCCGCAATACAGCTATTTTGTTAGAGGAAATGAGATAAAAACGGAGCTCTTTAGTAAAACGTTAGCCGGAACCGCCGTTCCGAAAATAGCGGTGCCGCAATTTAGAGACTGGGGAGATATTCTGTTTTGGAGAAAGATAGAAAATTTTCCCGGAATGTTTCCCTATACCGCCGGGGTTTTTCCGTTTAAAAGAACAGCTACCGAGATGCCGACCAGAATGTTTGCCGGAGAAGGCACGCCTGAGCGAACCAACAGACGTTTTCATCTTCTTGCAAAGGCACAGCCCGCCAAACGTCTTTCGGTGGCATTTGATTCGGTTTCTTTGTATGGAGAAGATCCCGATCTGCGCCCTGATATTTACGGCAAAATCGGCAATTCCGGTGTATCGATAGCAACCTTGGATGATATGAAACGATTATTCGAAGGATTTGATCTTACAGATCCGATGACATCGGTTTCAATGACGATAAACGGACCCGCCCCTGTGATGCTTGCGATGTTTTTCAATACCGCTATCGACCAGAATATAGAGAAATTTAAACTA